>NZ_RHIB01000001.1:2100000-2394112 GCF_003710255.1 Alteribacter keqinensis
ATTAGAACTCAATTAAAAAGCTGCGCTTTTTAACCGGTGACTAATAGTGACCTCTCCTTTCTAAAGGATTCCGATTACGGATGCGGGATGGAAACGGAGTGGCGATCACACTCCTCTTCTCACCTGGACATTCTCCTCTCTTAGTCTCATTTTAATGAAAACGCATTCAATTTAAAAGGGATTTGTTTGAATTTTTTAAATTTTTCTTCTCATTTTGTCCTAGTTCTTTTCTCCCTCATACGGAATTGGCCGTTATTGTATGTATATGTGCAAAAAATACAAAAAGACGATCAGATTATGACACTATCGTCTTCTTTGACAGTTATGGTGATGCTATTTGCATTTTCTCTTTAGTGAGCATAAATATAAAAGAAGCCCGCGCCCAAAACTTTCAACAGGGGAGCCGACTCCTAGAGTTGATGGGAGCAATTGAAAAAATCCATTTTCTAGAAATAGCTCTATTATAAATAGATGGAGATTTGCGCTCATTGCACCTTCTGCGGGCGGCTCGATCCTCAGCGCTGTGCGCTTCCGGGGTCTCCCCGGAACTCGCTTTCCCCGCACGAGTGCCGCGCATTAGCTCCAATCAACGCTTTTTAAAAAACATTGTCCTTTAACACAACATAAGTACTTTTTAGAAGCGGTTGTGGAAGTGTGTTACCTATTTTATGCGGCAACAGAGCCCTAAAGTGGTAACGTTATGGTGATTGATTTTCAGTACCCTCTTGACGCTCTATCGCAAGATTCTATTGTATTTCCGCTTCCTCAGTCTTTTCATAATATGCAACAACCTTTGCCAAAACAGACGCCATGCTAATCTTTTCACACCATGATTCATGAAAAAGGCATGAATTTGTTGGGAAGGTTATCTTTTTCCACTGATTCTTCAACACATTGTGTGGAGTTGACCGGAATACGCGAGACTCCTGCGGAAGTGCGAGACAGACGAGACTCCACAGGGGCAAAGCCCCCAGGAGGCACGGCACGAGTCCGCGGAAAAGGAGCATATTACGCTCAACGAAAATGCTGTAATATAAGAAAGGGTTTTAGCACCTGTGTACTAATTCTTTTTCAAAGTATCCTTAATTCTGAATACAACCCTATTTTCCTATATAAATAGATATACAATTCCGGCAATAATAAACCCGGCGCATAAAACCGCCAGTATTTTCCATAATGTTTCCATTTCTTTCGTTCACCTGCTTTTTGAAATTACGAGCGAATGCTGGCTCCTATGACGTACGATAATGCAATGGATAAAATCAATGAGATAAGACCGACTGCACGATTTCCGTTTTTCAGTTCTGCATCAACCTTAAACTTTGGGGTAAGAAACTCAAAAATGAAGTAAACAAACAATAAGAGAACAAAACCGTAAACTCCCCAGGCCAGCATCGTAAAGACCGTATCGTTGGCTTCGACTGAGTAGCGGAACACATTAGCCACACCGAAAATCTTACCTCCTGTTGCCATCGCAACAGCGACGTTTCCATTTTGAATCTCATCCCATGTTTTATAACGGGTTACCATTTCAAACACAGCCAGAAAAACCACAATTGCCATTACAACCACACTGTAGATACCTGCTGTGTAAAGGAAATCATGTTCAAATAACGTTTCCATATCAGCCTTCTCCTTACTTAAACTGAACGACCGTTACACCGGAGCCGCCCTCATTCATGCCGCCCATCCGTGTTTGTGAAACATTTCTGTGCCGCTTCAGTTTTTCCTGAACTCCTTTTCTGAGAGCGCCTGTTCCTTTACCGTGAATAATGGATACTTGGTTATAACCTGCAAGCATGGCATCATCGAGGTATTTATCTACCATGAGCATGGCATCTTCATAGCGCTCACCACGTAAATCCAGTTCCGTTTTCACGTGGGCATCTTTTCCCCTGACAGCTGCAAGCGGGGATTTCGTTTCCTGCTTCGGTCGTGACATATACTGAAGGTCGCCCGTTTTCACCTTCATTTTCATCATGCCAAGCTGAACGTAAAACTCCTTGTCACTTACTTTTTCCACAATATGACCTTTCTGATCGAAGCTGATCACTTTAACTTCATCACCCGGCATAAGCTTGTCTGCATTGGCAGCCTGCTTGTTCTGTTTAGGCTGCTTTTTGGTTTTTGACTTCAGCTCAGGAGAAGCTTCGTCCAGCATCTTTTTCGCTTCAATGAGTTCATGGTCTTTAATTGCAGGGTTGGATTTCTGCACTTCCCGGAGATATTCGATAATATCATTTGCTTCCTGCTTCGCTTTTCGAACCGCTTCCTTCGCCTTCTCCTCTGCTTCTTCCATTGCACGCTCTTTGTCACGCTCAAAGCGTTCATACTCCTGCTCCAGTTCCCGGTGGAGCTTCTCGGCATCTTTACGGTACTGATCTGCACGCTCAAGCTCGCTTTCGGCCTCTTTGCGGCTTTCATCAAGTGAGGCGATCATCTTTTCAATCTTATTTGTGTCCGCCCCGATCTGGCTTTGGGCTTCTTCGATAATATCATCCCGGAGGCCGAGACGGCGGCTGATGGCAAAAGCGTTACTCCGACCGGGCACACCGATCATCAGTCTGTAGGTGGGACGAAGAGTCTCCACATCAAACTCAACACTCGCATTCATAACACCGTTCCGGTTGTAGGCATAGCCTTTCAGTTCACTGTAGTGGGTGGTCGCTGCCACCTTGGCACCAACCTTGTACACATAATCAAGGATCGAAATGGCAAGGGCTGCACCTTCTGTGGGATCAGTCCCTGCCCCAAGCTCATCAAAGAGGACGAGACTTTCATGATCAAGTTTATCAAGAATGTCTACGATATTTACCATGTGGGAGGAGAACGTACTCAGACTTTGTTCTATCGACTGCTCATCACCGATGTCTGCAAATATCTGCTGAAACACCGCAGCTTCAGAACCCTCTTCACACGGGACATGAAGACCTGACTGGGCCATCAGTGTCAATAGACCGATCGTTTTTAAGGTCACGGTTTTACCACCTGTATTCGGGCCGGTTATGACAAGCGATTGAAACGAATTGCCGAGTTCAACATCAATAGGGACGATCTCTTCTTTCGGAATTAACGGGTGACGTGCTTTTTTAAAATCCAGCCTTCCGTCACCATTCAGTTCCGGCTGGCTCGCCTTGATCTCACGGCTGTAATAGGATTTTGCAAAAAGAAAATCCACTTCTTCCATTGTATCAACGACTGTCTGGAGGTTTTCTCCCTCTTCACTCACCTCCGCTGTGAGCTCGTGGAGAATCCGTTCAATTTCCTGACGCTCTTTTACCCTTGCTTCACGGAGCTGGTTATTAATTGCAACAACGGCATCCGGTTCAATAAACAGCGTAGCACCCGAAGAGGACTGGTCATGAACAAGACCGCCAAACTGCCCCCGGTATTCCTGCTTTACAGGAATCACATAACGGTCATTCCTGATCGTAATGATGGCATCTGAGAGCATTTTCCGCTTTGAAGATGACCGTGTCATTGACTCAAGCTTGGACCGGACGCTCGATTCATGGCTTCTGATCTGCTGGCGGATCGAACGAAGCTGTGGACTCGCTGAATCGAGCACTTCTCCATTATCATCAATCGACTGTTTAATCGAACGCTCCAAACCTGTCAGAGGAACAATGTCTCCGGCCAGTGCAGGGAGAATGGAAAGTTCAATTTCATCCTCGAGACACTGTTCAATAAAGCTTTTAAAGCGTCGGCTCCCGTAAATCGTAGAAGCAATGTCTAAAAGCTCCTGTTCATTTAACATGCCGCTGATGGCTGCCCGCTTAATAGAAGCACGGATATCCCTGATCCCCCCAAGGGGGGCCTGTCCTTTCAGACGGAGAACCTTTGCTCCTTCAAATGTGGCATTCTGGGCGTATTGCACTTTCTCAAGGTCTGTGTCGGGCATAAGTCTTTCAATGCGCTTTTTTCCAAGACTCGAGCTTGCGTGCTGCATAAGCTGTTTTTTCATTTTGTCATATTCTAAAACGCGGCAAACCCTTTCCATAAAAGGGAACACCTCCTGTATATCTATCTGTTTTTATTTACATAGGCGATGAGAGTTTCAGCATCCCACGTATTTACAACGTTCTCTTTTTTCAGCCATCCGCGGCGGGCTGCTTTTACCCCTACTGGCATATGGTCCAGCATGTCGATTCTGTGCGCATCCGTATTAATCGCCACTTTGGCTCCGGCTTCCTGTGCTTTTTTCAAATGCTCAGAGGTAAGATCAAGGCGGTTTGGATTCGCGTTAAGCTCAAGAATTGTTTCTGTTTCTTTTGCCAGGTCAATCAGTCTGTCAATATCCACAGGATATCCGTCCCGGCGGCCGATCAGTCGTCCTGTCGGATGGGCAATCATTGCCACATGCGGATTTCTGAGCGCTGTTTCAAGCCTCTTCATAATCGTATCTTCTTTCTGGTTAAACCCAGAGTGGATCGATGCAATGACAAAATCAATATCCTTTAAGATGTCATCGTCATAATCAAGAGTCCCATCAGGCAGGATATCCATCTCGATCCCCGTAAAAATTGTAAAGTCACTGAATTCCTCATTGAGTTTACGAACTTCTTCATGCTGACGTTTCAAACGCTCAACTGAAAGGCCGTTCGCCACCCGGAGAAACTTCGAGTGATCCGTAATGGCCATATGGGTGTATCCCCGCTCCCGGTTCGCTTCCACCATTTCGCGAATGGACTGGGCACCGTCACTCCACGTGGTGTGCATATGAAGATCAGAACGGATATCACCCTGCTCTACAAGGGTCAGGTCAGCTTCCTTTGTTTCAAGCTCGTCATATCCCTCCCGGACCTCAGGGGGAATATAAGGCAGTCCGAAATGGGCAAAAAAGGCAGGCTCATCTGTAAAAGTAGTAACCTCTCCCGACTCCGCCGACTCGACGCCGTACTCGCTGATCTTCTCTTTGTTCTCTTTTGCCCGCTGGCGCATGAGAACGTTGTGATCCTTCGATCCGGTAAAATGATGAAGAGTGGTAGCAAATGCTTCATCTCTTACCATTCTGAAGTCGACAGGAACGATGAGGTTTTCTTCAAATTCAAGTTCAAGGCTTATTTTCGTTTCACCCTGGCCGACAATCTGTTTAATGTTATCCATAAGGCCGATCTGCTCTGACACCTGGTCCGGTTTGTCAGTAGAAATAATAAAATCAAGATCCTTTACTGTCTCACGGCCCCGGCGGAAACTTCCGGCCAGTTCAAACCGGTTAATATCCGAAAACTCATTCAGCCGTCTTGTCACTTCCTCTGCCACCGGCATCACAAGAGACAATGGGAGCCTGTCCGGCCGTTTTCCGAAGTCGTCGAGTGCCGCAAGGATTTTCTCTTCGGTCTTGGCGCCGAAGCCGGCAAGTGCTTGTACTTTCTTTTCCTCACACGCTTTTCTGAGCGTTGCAGCATCCTCCACCCCGAGCTCCTGGTACAGTTTGGCGATCTTTTTTCCGCCCATGCTTGGTAAAGCAAGGAGGGTAATTAATCCGGACGGAATCTCTTCTTTCAGTTCATTTAAAAAGGAGGATTCTCCTTTTTCCATCAGCTCTTCAATAATTGAAGCCGTCCCTTTCCCGATTCCTTTCAGTTTGGACGGGTCACCAATTTCCTCAATCGTACCTTCATCACGCTCCAGTGCCTGGGCTGCTTTACGGTAGGCAGACACACGGAAGGCATTTTCGCCTTTTATTTCTAAATAAACCGCTATTTGTTCAAGGGTTTTGATAATATCTTTTTTATTCATCTCAGACATGAACATTCACCTCTATCTAATAGGTAACTAACCTCTTTCATCATATCCAACTTGCGGCCCTGACCGCAACAGGCGTGTTTGCATTAATTATGGAGGCTTCTAAAACAGGATCTAAAAACCGGACAATTAATAGGGCGGTTTGTCCATGTTTTTTCTATACCTCTAATCGGGGTTCTAAGCTATGTTGAACGATATACGCTCCCTTTCCGCGAACTCGCGCCGAGCCTCCCCGGTGAGGTGCCGGGTCTCGCGTGTCTCGTGCTTCCGCAGGAGTGTCGCGTATTCCGTTCACCTCCGCAAAATTCATTGTAAAAACCAAACCCAGCCGAAACGACCATATGTCCGATTTTATACGCTTTTATGGTGATACGCTTCTAACCTAGCTGGTATAGAATTGCTCTTTCAGGCTATCCCAAACAAAAAGAAAGACTCCCTTTATGAGAATAAGGAAGTCTCTCCAAAAGCAACATCCAGCCATAGCTCCTTCAGCTGATTTGAAATGATCGGTGTATACTCAAAAATCAGCTGCGCCAGCGAGGAATTGGCAATTAACTGTTGAATGAACTCTACTTGGATTAACGCACCGAGATGAACAAGGATGACGGCGATCAGGAGCCCTTCCAAAAAGCCCAGAATCCCCCCGAGCCAGCCGTTAATCGTATGCAGGATTGGAAGGTGCGCAAGAAAATCAAACATAGATCCGAGAATCTGCATAAGGATCTTTGTTACAAAGAACAAAATAGCAAAGGCAATTCCGTTGTAATAGACTTCCTCGATAGAGAAAGCATTAACAAGCAGAGACGATCCGCTTTCTGACCCGAGCGTCGGGAACGGAATCCATAAACGTATGTATGACGCTAATTCCTGATAGTACAAATAGGCAACAATAAAAGCAACAACAAATCCAACTAAATGGACGAGTTGAAGAATAAGGCCTCTCCGGAAACCTACAAGAAAGCTCCCAATGAGAATAATAAATAAAAATAAAGTGAGCATGTTTTCTATTCCCCATCTTTCTCCTGATTGTTGTGTTTCTCCTTGAGCTTTACAAGCTCATCTCCTATGTTTAATGCTGCCAGTACGGCAAGCTTACCCGTATCCAAATAAGGGTTTTTCCCTTTTATTTCTTTCATTTTATCATTCACAAGGCCTGCAACTTCCTTTACGTGATCGGGACTTTCCTGTCCGACAATGGTGTACTGCTGGCCATATATTGTAACGATTGTGCGACTTTTGCCCGTCCCTTCTCCCACCGATAAGCCTCCATTCGTCATAATTATCCTAAACTCTATCATAACATGTTGAATCCTGATTGAAAATATTTCATATTAATATGGTGACGTTTACGGCTGATTTGACTATACTCGTACATAGCCGATGAATTGAGGAGGACACTATGAGCCACGAAGTACTGAAAGTATCAACCAGTCAGCTGGGGAAAATGAAAGAGCATTACAAATCCTTACTTAAACCAAACACTCCGCAAAATGCAGCCTTTGCTGCAAAGGTAGGAAGCTGTACAATCACCGCCTACAATTCAGGGAAAGTACTGTTTCAGGGAGGTGCTGCGTCAGCAGAGGCATCCCGTTGGAAAAGTTCAGGAAGCACAGCTTCAAAGCCAGCCAAAGCCGCAACCGGGAAAAAATCAGTAGACGAACACGACTACTCACCCCCTTCACAACTTGTTACCCGTTCGCTTCTTGGAAGTGACGAGGCGGGAACTGGTGATTATTTCGGACCGATCACAGTCGCCTGTACCTATCTGACACCTGATCAGATGAAAGAAGTAGAACATATGGGAATCCGTGATTCAAAGACAATCAAGGACCCGGTCATTCGGGAGCTTGCACCTGAAATTATTAAACATTCGACATACAGCCTCCTTACCCTTTCGAACGCCAAATATAACGAGCTTCAGGCAAAAGGATACAATCAAGGACGCATGAAAGCGATGATGCACCATAAGGCAATAGAAAATGTATTGAGGAAATGCCGTGAGCAGGGGCTCGACCCAGAAGGCGTTTTTGTCGATCAGTTCTGCCAGCCAGGTGTTTATTTCAACTATCTTCGCCAGAGCAAGATGAGCTGGACGTCGGATAAACCGATTTATTTTGCCACTAAAGCCGAAAGTCTTCACGTAAGTGTAGCTGCGGCTTCGGTAATCGCACGCTATGCTTTTATCCGGGAAATGGACAACCTCGAATCAGAGCTCGGGCTTCCCGTTCCAAAGGGAGCAAGCGGAAAAGTGGATGCAGCAGCTGCTGCCGTAGTAAGGAAGTATGGACGGGAAAAGCTCCGTATGTGTACAAAACTGCATTTCGCCAATACGGGAAAAGCAGAGCGTCTGGTGTAAAAACCACAGAGCCACAGGATGTCGTTTTTTGACGAATTCTCTTTAAATCGTCTCGAACTCTGCATAAATGTTCAAGAGTTCTCCATAAAAGGCCCGAAGTATTGCATATATACTTCAAAGCTCTCCATAAACGCCCGAAAATTCTCCATATAAACTTTCCACAAAGAAACCCGGCCTCAATTGAGACCGGGTTTTCATATGTTTAGCTTCTTAAAGTTGCTCCTAGTTCAGCTTCGAGCTTCTCAATCACACGATTATGAACTTTACTCACATCTTCATCTGTAAGGGTGCGATCCGGGTCAAGGTACTTAAGAGAGAAGGCGAGAGATTTCTTGCCCGCCTCAAAATTGTCCCCTTCATACAAATCAAAGAGATTCACCTCTTTTAACAGTCTTCCTCCTTCTGAACGGATGACTGCTTCGAGCTTACCTGCAGAGATTTTTTCATCTACTACAAGTGCGATGTCACGAGTGATCGAAGGATAGCGCGGGATCGGTTCGTAACGGATGTCTCCTTTTGTCTTGTCGCAAAGACGGTCCATGTTCAGTTCAAATACATACACGTTTTTCAATGACCATTCTTTTGCTGTGGAAGGGTGAACCTGTGCGATAAAGCCGACATCTGTGCTGCCTGCACTGATACGGGCACCGCGGCCGGGATGCATACCGCTGATTTCAGTCTGTTCAAACGTCACGTCACCTTCTACGTCAAACTCCTCCATCAGACCTTCAACAAGACCTTTCACGACGAAAAAGTCGACAGGCTTTCTTTCCTGCTGCCACGGGTGTTCATGCCATGTTCCCATAAGCGCACCGGAGAGATAAAGCTTCTCATCAGGCTGCGTTGTCACTTCTGCTTCCACCGTGTGGAAAACAGATGACAGCTCATAAAGAGCCACATCGAGAATGTTGCGGTTTTTGTTATGACTCAATGCCTCAAGCAGGTGAGGAATCAATGTTGTGCGGAGGGTGCTTCGTTCCTCACTCATAGGAAGAGCCAGGCTCACATCGTGCTTGATCCAGTCTGGACGAAGAGCTGATTCTTTTTTCTCTGTTGTAAGAGCGTAAGTGATCGCTTCGCTTAGTCCCGCACTTTCCAGGTAGCGGCGGCTTTTCCGTTTCAATACCTGCTTTTGAGTCAGACCGCCCGGTGTTGTAACAGAGTCCGGCAGGGTTGTCGGGATGTTATCATATCCGTATAGACGGGCAATTTCTTCAAGAATGTCAACGTCGACCGTAATGTCCTGACGGCGGCTTGGGATCTGAACGTTGAATCCTTTTGCTGTTTTTGTAAATGAGAAACCGAGTCGGTGGAAGATTCCCTCTACCGTTTCGCCGGACAGATCCGTTCCGAGTTTACGGTTGATTCTGTCCAGTGAAATTTCTACTTTTGTCTCTGTATGATCCCGTCCGTCTACTTCTACCGGTCCTTCCAGAACGTCTCCCTCAGCAAGTTCTGCAATCAGTTGGGCTGCGCGGGCTCCTGCTTTTTTAACACGGGCAGGATCAACGCCTTTCTCATAGCGTGTGCTCGCATCACTGCGAAGTCCTGTATGCTTGGACGCCTGGCGGATGACAGATCCGCTAAAGACAGCTGCTTCCAGGAGGATATTAACGGTCCCCTTGTGGACTTCTGAATCGGCACCACCCATAACCCCTGCAAGAGCAACGGGCTTTTCACCATTTGTGATAACAAGGTGGTCACTTGTGAGTGTGCGTTCCTGGTCGTCAAGTGTTACCATCTGCTCTTCGTCACGGGCGCGGCGTACACGGATTACCTTTGAGCCGATCAGGTCGTAGTCAAAGGCGTGAAGCGGCTGTCCGTATTCGATAAGCACGTAGTTGGTCACATCTACCACGTTGTTAATCGGGCGGATGCCTGCTGACATCAGGCGTGTCTGCAGCCATAATGGGGATTCTTTGATTTTGACGTTTTTGATAATAGTTGCACCGTAGTATGGCGTATCTTCTTTATCGTCCACTTCCACGCTCACATAATCAGAGGCATCTTCACCGGCAGCGTGTACGTGAGGTGCTGGAAGCTTTGGTTCACGACCAAGAATGGCGCTTATTTCATACGCAACCCCGATCATACTCAGGCAGTCAGCACGGTTCGGTGTGAGGTCAAGTTCAAGTACAGTGTCGTTCAGGTTAAGTTGTTCGAGAGCGTCTGCTCCTGGTGTCACTTCGTTTGGGAAAACGAAGATTCCGGTTGAGTATGCTTTTGATACGAGCTTTGCTTCAATACCGAGTTCCTGGAGAGAACAGATCATCCCCTGGGAAACCTGACCCCGAAGCTTGGCTTTCTTTATTTTGAAATCACCCGGCAGACGTGCGCCTACTTTAGCTACAGCAACGTACTGACCTTTGCCTACGTTTTTAGCTCCGCATACAATTTGCACCGTCTCTTCTTCTCCAATATCAACCTGACAGACGTTCAGTTTGTCGGCGTCCGGGTGTTTTTCACATTCGAGGACGTGTCCGACAACAACGCCCTGGATGCCTTCACCCAGTTCGTGTAAAATATCAACTTCCACTCCGCTGCGGGTTAATTTCTCCGCGATATCAGCAGGTGTGTAATCATCTATGTGTAAATATTCTTTTAACCAATTGTATGAAACTAGCACAGAATCGTCCTCCTCTTATTTAAACTGTGATAAAAAGCGCATGTCGTTTGTGTAGAAATGACGGATGTCGTCAATGCCGTAGCGGAGCATGGCAAGACGCTCAACACCCATTCCGAATGCAAAGCCGGAGTATACTTCAGGATCAAAGCCGCCCATTCTCAGTACGTTCGGGTGAACCATTCCGGAACCGAGCACTTCAATCCATCCTGTTTGTTTGCATGTACGACATCCTTTGCCTTCACAAATGGCACATGAAATGTCCACTTCAGCAGACGGCTCTGTAAACGGGAAAAAGCTTGGGCGCAGACGTATTTTGCGGTCTTCACCGAAGTAATTTTTCGCAAACGTTTCAAGAACACCTTTTAAGTCACTCATGCGGATGTTTTTGTCTACCATCAAACCTTCAATCTGCATGAACTGGTGGGAGTGTGTCGCATCATCTTCGTCGCGGCGGTATACTTTACCCGGGCAGATGATTTTAACAGGTCCCTGACCTTCGTGCTTTTCCATTGTCCGTGTTTGAACGGGTGATGTCTGTGTACGGAGAAGCAGGTCAGATGTGATAAAGAAAGTATCCTGCATATCACGTGCCGGGTGATCTTTCGGCAGGTTCAATGATTCAAAGTTGTAGTAATCTGTTTCCACTTCCGGACCTTCGGCAACGGAAAAACCCATGCCGATAAATACGTCCTCCACTGTTTCTACAACGGAAGTAAGAGGGTGACGGGTTCCGCGGCGGACAGGGCGTCCCGGGAGTGTCACGTCAATCGATTCCTCTTTCAGCTTTTTGTCCAGTGCCTCTTTTTCCATACGGGCTTCTTTCTCTTCAATAGCTGAACTGATTGCATCCCGGACTTCGTTCGCTTTTGATCCGACTTTCGGGCGTTCCTCGACTGAGAGCTTGCCCATTCCCTTCAGGACTTCTGTGATTGGTCCTTTCTTTCCTAAGTAAGCAACACGAACGTCTTTTATGTCTTTCACTTCGGCTGCCTGTTCGACTTTTTGCAGAGCTTCTGCCTGCAGTTCTTCTAAGCGGTCGAGCATGTTCATTTCCTCCTTTATTTTGCTATCTTCATTTTTTTGACAAACAAAAAGAGCCTTCAATCCCCTGGAAAGGGACGAAGACTCGCGGTACCACCCTCATTAGTAAACTTACGCTTACTCACTCGATCGTTAACGGACAGGGTCCGGGCTGCCTTAATAAAGCGTTGTGCTTTACGTTCCGGTGCCAACTCCGGAGTGAATTCGGCTGGGTCTCGCATCAAAGTGCTTTCAGTCTGCGGCACTTTGTCCCTGAATGCTGACGGTCAGCGTACTACTCTCCATCACAGTTTTTAAAAGGCTGTAATTGTCTGGGGTTAATTATATCCTTTTTCCTTTTTTGTTGCAACGGCTCTGGGTATACATTCTAACCAGTTTTATGCTTTTTAAAATCATGTTACTAAATAAAAGGCTCTGTTAAACTCAGTGGTTGATTTCCGCTCATTGCAGCGGGGGCGCAGGTGAATGGAAGAATCCCTGCTTCTTCCTCTGCAGCTTATTCTTCCAAGCTTTCTGCGTCGAAACAACTCGGAGCTTATTCGTGATGTAAACGCTCATTGCTCCTCCAGGAGTGTCGCGCATTCGCTGCAATCAACCTATTTTATATAAAAGCAACAATGGTCTTTAACAAGCGAAACAAAACTGGATGCACCCCGATTCATGGAGGTGCCGTGACGCTCCGCTGTTTCTGTCTGGCTGCTTTAAACGACCTTGAGATGATACAGGAGGATCCCCGCTGCCACGCTTACGTTAAGGGATTCCGCCCCTCCGTATAAGGGGATGTAAAGATTGTGATCTGTTTGTGCAAGAAGTTCTTCGTCAATACCCTGACCTTCGTTTCCCAGAAGCAGGGCAAACTTCTGCTGGGGCTCGATAGCGGAATAGGTGCTTCCGTCAAAGGATGTGCCGAATACCGGTACACCGTTTTCTTTGCACAAGGCAATCGCTTCCTGCAGGTCCATCTTCTGAACAGGAATATGGAACAAAGACCCTTGAGTGGAGCGGATGACTTTACTGTTATAAGGGTCCGCTGTTCCTTCAGAGTAAACGATTCCCGTCACGCCGGCTGCGTGGGCAGTGCGGATAATTGTACCCATGTTCCCCGGGTCCTGTATACGGTCGAGAAAAAGAAACTGGCCGGTTTCAAGAGGAATGTTCACATTTTCCGGCAGTTCACATACAGCCGCAAAACCTTGAGGAGTTTCCGTTTCCGACAGCTCCTTCATGACACGTGCGGTAACTTCCACAGGCTTGACATCTGCTGCTTTCCATTCTTTCGGCATCTCCTCTCCTTCCCGAATGATGAGTTCCACAAATGGGAGGTTCGCTTTGAGTGCTTCTTCTATAAGATGACGTCCTTCAATGAAAAACAGGACCGATTTTTCACGGCCTCGCTTTGTATGAAGTTTTTTCCACGCTTTTATTTTTGGATTTTTAGGGGATTCAATTCGTTCCATTTTGGCTGCTCCTTTAACTTGCTGCGGTGTTAAGTAACGCACAGCTCTATGTTTTTTACATAATTCTTCTTTTTAATATCATACTATACCTGAGACTACATCCAAAATGCGAGGGATGTTTTTGTTTCAGGAGTTAGATATGATGAAAGGATGATAACCATGAGCTTTAATCTGCGCGGTGCTATTATGCAGAACATTCAGGGCAGTGACGAAGAAAAAGTAGAAGCGACGATTCAGGACGCGATCCAGAGCAAAGAAGAAAAGATGCTGCCAGGTCTTGGTGTTTTATTTGAAATTTACTGGCAGGAAGCAAATGAGCAGGAAAAAGCTGAAATGATTCAGCAGATTTCCCAGGGCTTGCAGAAGTAAATATCCAAAACCGGCTTCTTATGAGGCCGGTTTTTGTGTTTAAGAGGATGAAGGTCGTTGTTATAACAGGATATTGGGATTTATTTTCCATGAAATCTCATCAGGGGGCAATTATTCACACTCGCGCCCCATTATTTAACAATCGCGTTTGAATTTTTAACACAAAAGGCCAAAAAAACCACTCCCCTCTAACTAAAATACACAAAAAAAGACAGCCGCAGCTGCCTTTTCATCCGTATTATTCAAACGTAATTTTATTTACTGTATCGCGGTCAAGTTTTTTAATAACCTCTACAATCAGCTTCACGGCATTTTCAAAATCATCGCGGTGAAGAACTGCCGCATGCGTGTGAATGTAGCGCGTTGCTATCGTAATGGACAATGCAGGTACACCGTTCGCTGTTAAGTGAATCGCACCTGAGTCTGTTCCGCCCCCTGGTACATAGTCAAATTGGTAAGGAATTTCTTTGTCGTCCGCTGTTCCAGTTACGAAATCACGAAGACCTTTATGGCTAACCATGGATGCATCGTACATGATGATCTGAGGGCCTTTACCCATTTTAGCCAGAGCATCACGGTCGCTCACTCCCGGAGTATCGCCGGCAATACCAACATCCACGCCGAAGCCGATGTCAGGCTGAATGTGGTGGGCTGCCGTGCGGGCACCGCGGAGACCGACTTCTTCCTGAACCGTTCCTACACCATAAACCGTGTTCGGATGGTTTTCGTCTTTAAGCTGGCGGAGAACTTCGATGGCAATGGCACAGCCAATGCGGTTATCCCAAGCTTTGGCCATAAGCAGCTTTTCATTTTTCATTACAGTAAATTCACACACCGGTACCACAGAGTCTCCCGGCCGCACACCGAATTCAGCTGCTTCTTCACGGCTGGAGGCACCGATATCAATGTACATGTCTTTTTTATCCACGCTTTTCTTTCGTGCTTCCGGGGGGAGGATATGCGGAGGCTTGGACCCGATCACTCCGGGAATGTTTCCGTCTTTTGTCATTACCGTCACACGCTGGGCGAGCATGACCTGCTCCCACCATCCGCCGACCGTCTGAAATTTCAAAAAGCCGTTATCATCAATATTGGTTACCATAAAACCGATTTCATCCAAGTGACCGGCAACCATAATTTTAGGACCGTCAGAAACAGAACCGGTCTTTTTAGCAATCAGGCTTCCGAGGCCGTCAGTTTCAATCTCATCGGCAAAAGGCTCGATATGTTTTTTCATGACGTCACGGGCTTCACGTTCGTTACCCGGAATTCCATTGGCATCAGTGAGCTCTTTGAGCATCTTAAGCGTATTATCCATGTGTATATAACCTCCTGAATTTATTACAAAATTATGTATCTTCAAATAGTATAACGTTTTTACACCTACCGCTCAAACGTTATGATGCTAAAGCCCGGAGGTCAGATGACTATCAATTCTAATCAAACAGACAGGTAGGCAAGCAACCAATACCGTTTTGAATCCATATGATATAAGAGCTTAATGCCTTAGAAAAGACAGGTTATATAAGATTGACAGTAACGAGGTAAGGGCAGAATTCCAGCCAGCCTTATGGTAAAAGCAATTCAAGAGTGAAGTATTTAAAACGGGAGGTACAGGGTAAATGAACAATAATCCGCCTCAAAACCTTCAAAGGTTTGTTGATGATATCAATACGATTACTGCAATGAACAATGAAACTAAAAAAACAAACAATCCCTATGATGTAAGCTTAAGCTTAAAGCTTGCTTTAGTTGCCGGATTCCTTACAACCTTTGCTGATGCTCTTGCTACAGTTGCAGCTAAGATTGCCATTGATGAGGAAATTCAGGGTAATATCCAGAACCTTAAGGATGAGCAGGCACAGGAAGCCAAGTTTACTGAAATGCAGAATCAATTAGATGAACTGCAAAAGCAACTTGCAGAACTGACTGGTGAAAAAAACGGGAAGGCGTCAAAAAATAAAAGGATGAAGAGATCGTAATCATTATTTGCCAGACGATCCAAATCCTTTTTCTGCACGGATAGTTTCGGAAAGATCATTCGTTTCTGATACGTTTACGAACAATATCGGAGCGATAACCATCTGTGCGATACGCATTTCCTTCTCCACAATAAAAGGTTCTTTACCATGATTAATCAAAATAATTTTAACTTCTCCTCTGTATCCTTCGTCAATGGTACCCGGACTGTTTAAAACAGTTACAGAATGCTTCAGGGCAAGTCCGCTTCGAGGTCTGACCTGGGCTTCAGTGCCTTCTGGCAGTGCAATCTGAATCCCTGTTCCTATGAGCGCGCTTTCTCCGGGTTTCAATTCTTTTCTTTCTATTGCATATAAATCCAGACCAGCATCACCCTCGTGCGCCCGTTCTGGTAAAATAGCATCTTCATGGATGCGCTTTACATGTAAAGTCGGCTGCATTTCGTTCTTTTCTCCTTTCAGATTGTGATTACACTATTACTATCAGTGTAATCGTATCACTCCAGTTATTATTGTACAAAATTCATCATTTGTTCATTTATTTTCTGGAACTTTATCGCTGAAGGTTCGTAACCCATAATAATGAATCCAAAGAAATTACATGACAGTTGAAACTTTTTTTAATTCCTTTCGTATACACTAAGGAATAAAACAAAAATCATGATTGTTATATATAAGGTTTATTAAAGGAGAGATAACTATGCTCAGCGTCATTCTATTCCGAATCCTTCTGCTGATTGCTGTTTCCATACTCATGTTCAGTGTCATAAAGTATGCTGTTGACCCTCGCCGCAAGCTTGAAATTGCCCGTAACAAAGGCGGATTTTATTTCCTTGATGACTCAAACAACGTTAGGAAGAACTTTTTCCTGACTTATGGACATGTCATGTTTGAAGGGGAAAAATACCTCGGAACCATTAATGACTCCTTTGAGGTGACCTCCATTACGGTATGGACGGAAGAAAAAGACAAGCTGAAAGGGCTCAGGAAAACAGACTTCCTTTTTATTGAGAAGGAAATTTCCATTCGCTATCCTCACGCAAAAATCGAATGGAACAGCCCGATTAAAGAGCTGCTAAAGAAAATGAATTAACTCCCTCAACAGAGCAGTGTCCATAAAGTATAAAAGCAGACTGTCAATGGCTTCGTACGCTGCTCGACCGGAAGGAGTAAACCCACTCCTTCCGGTCTCTATAAAGAGGGACGGCTCCACTCTTTATAGAGGTTGGACAGAAGTGTTTTTGTCAACAAGAATCTGAACGAATAAAATGCGGTGCAAATAAATCGCTCCTAAAAATACTTCGCTTTTCGCGGGAAGCTGGTGAGCCTCCTCGATCTTCGCACTAATGTTCGGATTCTCAGCTAAACTCTTTCTTATTGTCCCAGCCTCTCTTCATCGTAACCATTTGATATACGTTTCCGTCAACTTTGGGACTTTTCCTTCGAAGAGCCGCTTTTGCCAGTATTGATCGGCCGCTTTTGAGACCATTTCCCCGTGACTCGGATAAGGGTGGATCACACTGGAAAAATCCTTGATTTTGTGACCGTGCTGTTTGGCGAACACCACTTCCTGCATCCAGTCCCCGGCCAGGGTACCGATAGCATGTGCGCCGAGAATCGCACCTTTTTTGTCAGTAATGATTTTCACCAGACCTGTTTTGTTCCGCTCTGCTGTAAACCGGTCAACATGCCTTGCATCGCTCCTGTAAACATGAATGTTATCTCCATACTCATCCCGGGCTTCTTTTTCCGTCAAACCCAAATGAAAAACTTCAGGGTCTGTATAAATCGTATAGGGGGTGTGGGTGTAGTCAACCGACTGCTTTACTCCAAAAACAGCATTGGCAACCACCGTTTTCCCTTCCTGTCCCGCTGCATGAGTAAAAGGATATTCTCCTGTCACATCACCGCACGCGAAAATGGTGCTGACGGATGTCTGCATTTTTTTATTCACTACAATCTTTCCATCTTTTACGTCCACTCCTGCTTTTTCCAAACCCATTTCTTTAACGTTCGGTTTTCTTCCCGCAGCGATAAGTAATGCATTACACTCAATTTCCTGCGTGGTACCGCTATCCCCTTCTACAGTCAGTCCAATCTTTTCGGCCTTTTTCTGAGCCTTCGTTACCTTACGATTGAACATAAACGTCATCTCTTCTGATAGAAGATGATGCGCGAGCTCACGAATTTCCGGCTCTTCTTTTTCCATCAGCCCGGAATGATCAATGACGGTCACATCAGATCCGAACCTGGACATAGCTTGTGCTAGTTCGATTCCAACGGGACCTGATCCGAGAACAACAAGTTTAAGAGGCACACGGTCGATACTAAAAATGGTTTCATTGGTTAGATAGGATATATCTTCAAGACCGGCAATCGGGGGAATCATCGGACTCGAACCTGTAGCAATGACGATCCGTTTTGCATAAATGGTTTCACCAGTGTCTATTGAAATTTCATTTTTCGTTTTCAATGAAGCTGTACCATGATACTCGTCAATGCCGAGAGAACGGAGACGTTTTCGGTCATCATGGGGCTGAATCTCAGCAATGGCATCTTGTACCCGGGACTTCACGACCGAAAAATCAGGAGCGCCTGAAAGCCCCAGCCCAAACTCCTCCGCTGCTTTTTTCGCATCTCTGAGTTCTTTTGCAGCTTTAATATATGCTTTTGAAGGGACACACCCGTAATGGAGACAGTCCCCGCCGGGTTCGGGATCTTTTTCAATCAAAGCTGTTTTTGCCCCGAATTGAACGGCACCGATGGCCGCTGTCAATCCTCCTGCCCCTCCGCCTATCACAGCAATATCGTATTTCTTCATTGCACTCGACCTCCTTTTTTCAGGCATCATTATCTTTGTTCAAACCAAGAGCCGACCGGACCTGATCTTTAAAAAAGAGCGGAACGAGCATAATGATAAGAAACAGGCTTCCAGCAAAAATAAGTGTTCCGAATCCCCCGTCCACAAAACTCGATCCAAGATAGGTAAAGGCAAAAACCCCCGGGGTCATTCCAATTACCGTAGCGAGGATAAAGGCTGAAAACCTCACCTTGGAAATACCGGCTGCATAGCTGATCAGGTCAAAGTTGAATAAAGGAATGAGTCTTAATACAAGCACATAGAAGAACCCTTTCTTTTCAAGCTGGTTCTGAATGGCCTTTCCTTTTCCAGCTGACCCTTTACCTATGTTCTTTCCGAGCTTTCTCGCTGTCCAAAAAGCAACCGCAGCACTTCCCGCGGCTCCGGCCAGCGTATAAACAGTGCCAAGAAGGGGGCCAAAAGAGAGACCTCCTGTAATGGACAGTACAGAAGCGGGGAATAAAACAAGCGGACGCAGCGTGTATATGAGTATGTAGATAACGGGGCTGAACCAGCCAAACGACAAAATCCACTCTCTTAAAACTTCCCTCTCGTCACAAGAGAAATCCCTTTATTCCCCGGGACGTTCTTATCCCTCCAGGCGGTTAATGAAAAAGCAAGCTCAACGGCGGCTGCTCCTCCCCCCACAATAACCGGTTTTTCTGAATAGCGGAGTTGATCAACCACCTCCGGGAAAAGGAAATTCGGTTTCAGGGATAAAGCATGCTCACTGACACCGGGAACAGGATCCTGAACATACGAGCCTGCGTTAACACTCAGGGCATCATATGCAAGAGGTTCGTTGTTACTTAAAATCAGCTGCTTCTTCTCAGATTCGATCCGTTCTGCCGTATCGCAGACAAACGTAACACCATGCGCGTTACAAAAAGACTGCAAATCGATTCGAATGTCGTTAAGCGAATAAATCCCTTCCGCAAAACCGGAAAACATCCCCGAATAATACTGATAGGGGTCAGGGGAAATGAGGGTAAAGTTTTTATCACGATGACTCTCTTTTTTCTGTTTTTTTATGATGGAGAGGTTGGCATGGCCCCCACCCACGAGAACGAGGTTTTTCATCTAACCGCCGCCTTCCGTATCCGAAAGAATCCTTTTCGCTTCAAGCATCCTCTGCATGCCTGTAAACACTTCAACGAATAAAAAGAGCAGAGTTGTATAAAGGAGTACCGAAGAAAATAAAATCATCAGGGAGAAAAGAATGAACCCTTCTGTTCTCTCCGCCAGTCCGGCCTGATAGTAGAACGATTTCACTCCTCTTTTTTCCGATACGGCTCCCACTGTTAAAAACACGGTCATGGAAAAGATAATGGAAACGCTCAGAAGTAGCAGGGCCCACATCACATCCGGGTACAAAAAGGCGAGACCAAGGATCACACTTACTTCCACAAGCCGGTCAAAAGTCACATCCATCACCGTGCCAAACGGGGTGGACGCAGTCTTTCTTGCCATAGACCCGTCAACGGCATCAAGAAACCCGGAAATCCATAAGACTAGGACGGCGGTGACAGGCATTTCCATTAAAATAAAGACCCCTGATGACACACCGATAATAAATGCAGCTACCGTTACCTGATTGGCAGTCAGGTTGAGCTTCAAAAGCTGATCGGCTGTTTTTCCGATAAGTGGTTGTAAGTATTTTCTGGCATGTGTATCAAGCATGATTATCGCCCTTTTCTCTTTGATACTCCACAAACGAATCTTCGTCCCAAGTAACAGCTATTTTCTCTCCGACAGTTAAATCCCGCTTGCTGTGAACGGTCACGCTCGTACGTTCAAGCTGTACACGATAAAACACGACACCGTGCAAGGTCCAGACCCTCTCAACCGTACCCTTCTCCCCGTTTTCACCAGTGGGATTTCCCCTTTCTAAACGCAAGTATTTTGCAGGGACGACCCCACCTTCCAGAGCAAGTCCTTCTCCTGTAACACCAGTGACACTTGAAGACTCCGGTCTTTCCTGCACTTCTTTTGGTGATCCCGTCTGCAATATCGTTTTATTTCCCATCACTGCCAGCTTGTCCCCCATAAAAGAAGCTTCATCACGGTCGTGTGTGACAAAAACAGCCGTCATGTTCTCTTTTTTCAGGAGACTGCGAATCCACGACCTTAAGTTAATACGAAGCTTCGTATCAAGACTTGAAAAAGGCTCGTCCAACAACAGGAGCTGAGGTTTAATGACCAGCGCTCTCGCGAGGGCTATCCGCTGCTGCTGCCCTCCGGAACACTCTGATGGGTATTGGTTCCCGTAGTCCTTCAGTTCAACTTTTTCAAGTACGGCAAGTCCTGCTTCGTTTCGTTCTTTTTTCTTAATACCACGGATGCGCAGTCCGTATGTCACATTCTCCAACACTGTCATATGAGGAAACAGTAACGGCTGCTGAAACATGAGTACTACAGGACGTGCCTCCGCACGAACATTACTCATGTCCTTACCGTCAATTTTAATCTCCCCTTTGGTTATACCTTCGAGACCTGCCAGGCAACGGAGGAATGTGCTTTTCCCTGTACCTGATGGTCCTATTAAACTTAGTAATTCCCCTTTCTGCAAAGAAAGAGTCACATTTTCAAAGACCGTTTGTTGCTCATACGTTTTTTTCAGTTGCTGTATATGCAGGAAATCCATTGTTATCCTCTCCTGTTCCATTGTGACGGGTAAGGGGAAAGCAGCCGGATCAAAAGTTCAACAATCCCAGCCACGATCACGGGCACAGCTGCAAAGAGTAAAGAGAAAGCAGCAAGAACTGTATCATTCCCAGAAGACACGTAGGGGTAATAGAGCATTGGCAGGGTCACAATCCGACCGCCCCCGATAATGACAGTCAGAACATACTGACTTAAGGAAATGACCATCGTCAGAAACACTGCAGCCCTGATACTTGAGGTGAATTGGGGCAGTTGAATGTGCAGGAAGATCTGCCAGTCCGTCGATCCAAGAACTCTCCCCTGATCCTCCCAACGGGCACCTGTTCGCTCAAAAGCTGAACGGAATATCCGAATCGAATAAGGAACCGTAGGAATTAAATGCACAAGGACAACCCCTGTCCAAGAGTCAGCGAGCCCGAATCTTATCATGGCAAAGTGAAGACCTATGGCAATAGCCAATACCGGGATGAGAATAGGAAGAAACAACAGGGTATCGACTACTCCCTTACCGCTGAAGTCTTTCGAGGCAAGAGCCTTTGCTGCCGGGATGGCAATCAGCAAATTTAAAACGATTACGGCGGCGCCTATTCCTACCGTAACCAACAAAGAATGTAACAGTGCCGGATCGGACAGAACCTGATTCCACCCACGCAGCGTGAATTCGTCCGGAAACAGCATCCCAAACCGCCAGGGTGTGGATATACTCTGAAGAAATAACAGAATAATCGGGATCACAAAGACAATCAGTGAGAGGATGAGTCCTAAAGCCGCCACACCTTTTTTTACAGTAATCATACCGACCCCCACATCCGCTCTCTGAGACGCCGGATCCGCCTGCTGAGGAAATAATAGAAAACAAGGATACAAAGGGTCAGTAATGCTATTAGGGCAAAGGCAGAAGGACGCATTCCCCAGTCTCCCCCATAAAACCAGTTATAGCTTAAAACCGGCAGCATTTGCGGGTAGGTCGCTCCGATCAGATAAGGTACTTCAAAAGCTCCAATAATAAAAGCAAACAGGATCACAGAGATCTCAAGCATTGCAGGCTGAATATACTTCCACTCCACATCCCAAAACCTCCGAAAACTTCCCCCGCCCAGAGTCGTAACTGCATCTTTAAGCCTGTGATCCATCTCATAGAAGACCGGCAGCATCATGAGCATGACAAAGGGTATTTCTTTCCACACATAAGCCAGGATCAGACCGGCGCCACGCTGATCGTTTGTGAGGATTAGAAATTCCGCGGGATCCGTTATCAGCCCGAGCTGATAAGTTAAGGATGCGATCCACCCGCTCTGGGAAAAAAACACCATGATCAGATAAGCTGCCACAAAATGAGGAAACAACATTGGAAGCCATGCAAGCCATTTCCAGTGAAAGCGGGCAAGATACGTGTAGAACACCTTTGCCAGAGCAGTCCCTGCCACCAGGGCAATGACGGTAGATACCATGGTTACAGACAGGCTGAACCGAAGACTGTCCCAAAAGGCCGGATGGGAAAACAATGTTGTGTATGCCTCCATTGTCCAATACTCATTCCACCCGTCTCGGAAACTGAAAACCAGTCCCTGAAAGATAGAATAAAGAGTCAACAGCGTTAGTAGAGAAGCAGGCAGGGTGAGTAAGATTGTTTTTTTATTCGCCTGAAACCACGTTTTCAAACCATTTCTCCTCCAGCCACGGTACAAATTGAGCGTCAAGTTCGGGCAAAAATGCCTCACCCAGCGTTTCTGCATCCAGGACAGACTCTCCCCGGTCCACTGCTTCAAATGCCGACCGCTCCTCATCCAGAAGAAGACTGACATCCAGCACCGTATTTTCACCCCATCCTTCAGGGCTTAATTTTTCCAGCTGGGCTTCAGGTGACAATAGCTCATTAATGACCACCATGGCACCTTTCGGGTTTGGCGCATTAAACGGAATGGAAAGGAAGTGCGTGTTCCCGATTGACCCGCTGTCCAAAACAAACGTCCGGACAGAATCAGGGAAACTCCCTTCTTCCACTTTATTTACAACCCTGGCTTCGTTGTATCCCATTGTCATCCATACTTCGCCTCGCCAAAACAGCCGGTCAAGCTCTGTGATAGATGCTGGATACGTTTGTCCTTCACGCCACAGGTTCACCTCAATCCGGTTTAAATACTGCCATACACCTGCGGCTTTTTCTTCCACCTCGTCATCGTCGGACCTCATTTGCAGAAGCTCTTCCGGTTCATCAAACTGGGAATATAACAAGTGGCGGAGAAATGCATTTCCTGTAAAGTCGGTCGCTTCAGGATAAGTGAATTTGCCTGGATTATCCTCAATCCATTCTGCAAGTTCTTCAAAGGATTCAGGCGGAGTATCAACTTTTTCGCTGTCGTAAACAAAAACAAACTGTACTTTCCCCCAGGGCGCTTCATAGCCGTCAACATCAGTTCCGAAATCAACCTGATGATCGAGACTGTTTTCATCTACGTATTGTTCCATGTTCGGAAGTATGTCTGAAAAGGAACCATAAAGGAGATCACGCTCTTTGGCATTTCTGAAGTTTTCTCCATTGATCCACATCACATCAACAGACCCGTCCCTCTGACCGGCCTGCCGTTCTGTCTGAAGGCGCTGAAGAACATCCGGAGTATCCATAGGAACCCGGGTTAATTTAATTCCGTGTAAGTCCTCCAACCGCGGTGCCGCCCACTCATCTATGTATGAATTAATTGCTTCGTCGCCGCCCCACATATAAAGACGTACTTCTGTATCAGCAGCACCCGCTTCAATTTCTCCCCAGTCTTTATTAAGGACTTCCTGATTCTCTTCCCCGTCTGCTGTTGAACAAGCAGCCAGCAGGGTAAGAACCAAAGGTAGTAACCTTTTTCTCATCCGTCCCTCTCCTTTGCTGAATTCATCGTATATTCACTTTATCATGTTCTATTTATATCTCACGTAATTTTGCTTACTCCCTTATGCCCGGAAAAAAAGGTTGATCCAAAAGGTCGGTTTTTACCTTTTGGATCAACCTCGAAGCAATGGCACCTGCCTGGCCCTTTACGAATAGGTTCTCGTGATGGGCGAGTAGCGGGCAGAGTCATTGCCAATCTTCTTTTGTACTTTTGGGACACCATCCACACTTTTATTCAGACATTCTCGATCGGGATCTTGATGCAAAGAATTTATCCCATTTATACGTAATCGGACCCTTTTGGCCCATCAAATAAAAAATGACGGCAAGACCTCCAATTGTAATGAGAGATCCTGTTAACGACATCTCACTTATGGCCTGACCAAAGGCTGTAAAGAGCATAGCCGGCAGAATCAGTCCCCCAAAAGAGTACTTCATATATTCTTTAAAAGACGACGTCATTTCCATCAGGTAGAGACTTAACAGATGAAAGTGAACGAAAGGGAGCATTCTTAATATCATGACCTGCCCCAGTGTAAGCTGACGGTTTTTAAAGATCCGCTGTTTCATCTTTGAAAAACGGGTTCTGATTGATGGGAAATAATCGACAACTTTGTAAAAGAAAAAACTCATTAATGTAAGACCGACCAGGGAATACAGACTTCCGTAAAAGAAGCCGAAAAAATACCCTCCTGCAATACAGACTACAATAACAGGTAAAAATAAAAACGGACGAATGAGGTGAAGGAGAATAAAAATAAGAGGGGCCAGCCAACCTGCTCGTTCAATAATTGTTGGAATGCCTTCAATGAAATCATTCATGGTGTATCTCCTCCTCTCGTAGTCTATCCTATGATACCGTCAGACAATCTATGATGAAAGGCTCGGTACACCTTCACGGTTATCCATACATGGAACCGGCAAGCCACACAAGTAAAGCAAATAAAGCAATATGCAGTAAGCATAAAAACGGCAATCCGATTGAAAAGGTTTTTTTCCTCGTTTTATGTCTGAACGTTTTTGATGCAAAAAGCATTCCAAATGCACCGCCAAATGCAGCCCATGTAATAAGGGATTGCTCAGATGTTCTTCTGACCTGCTTTTGCGCTTTTCGTTTATCATTCCACATGACGACAAATGCAAGTACGTTAATAATTCCATAATAACATAGAAAATACATGATCACGCCTTGTACCATCTGCTCTTCCGCCTTCCAAAAGGACTATATTAATCTATTCCCTTACATCCCGATACGTAACCAGCTGGGAAAACAATCTTCTTGCAGGAGCTGTTTTATGATGGTGATGCAAGATTCCGGGGAGGGAGAGGCAGGGTGAGACCTCTCAATACGATAATAGGCAGATGAAAAAGTCAACCACTGAAAATAACGTCACTACTCTGTTGTCGGATGGTCATTGATGTGTTTAAGGTCATTTATGTATAAAACATTGATTGGAGCGAAATGAGCGCAAATCAAAACATACCTGTTACAGAGCCGATCTTTAAAGAAAATGGACCTTTTCAATGCCCTCACCCTCAGCATGAGGATGCTCACCGCCACCCCCGCGGAAAGCGAAGGGCATGGAGGCAGATCCACATCCCCATTCACAGCAATATGGCTTAATATCATCCCTAATAAGAAAAGCCACCCTCAAAGAGAGTGACTTTTTGTTTTAAGTTTAAGCTTCATAACCAATTACTTAAGGTTAGCTTTTGCTTTTTCAGCAAGAGCCGCGAAGCCCTGCTCGTCGTTTACAGCAATGTCAGCAAGCATTTTACGGTTCATTTCGATACCAGCCTGCTTAAGACCGTGCATGAAACGGTTGTAAGAAAGACCGTTAATGCGAGCCGCAGCATTGATACGTGTGATCCATAGCTTACGGAAATCACGCTTCTTCTGTTTGCGGTCACGGTAAGCATATTGTAAGGACTTCATTACTTGTCCTTGTGCTGATTTAAATAAACGGTGTTTGGAACCGTGGTAACCTTTAGCTAGCTTTAAAACTTTTTTACGACGACGACGTGCTACATATCCGCCTTTTACTCGAGCCATCGTAATCCCTCCTCAATAAATAATTCTATACAATACGATCAATTAATGTTGAAACAATCACAGGCATCAGCCTGTTAACGGCCTGGTGCCGTTATTATCTTGGCAGCATTGCGTCGATACGCTTCTGGTCACCTTTGGAAACCATTGAAGCTTTACGAAGCTTGCGCTTTTGTTTAGTTGATTTGTTAGCAGCAAGGTGGCTAGTGTAGCCTTGGGAACGCTTCAACTTGCCAGTTCCCGTTCTCTTGAAACGTTTTGCTGCGCCTCTGTGTGTTTTCATTTTAGGCATTTGCAAGTCCTCCCTGTTAAGAAAGATTAGTTGTTGTTTGTTGTCGTTGCAGGTGATTACCGGTTGTACCCGGCAGAATAAATATGGTCGTTGTATTGTTGTCTGTCTCTATTTAAGTTTACTTTTCGTTAGTCGGCGCAAGCACTAAGAACATGCTGCGGCCTTCCATCTTCGGCTTAGACTCGATGGTAGCAATGTCTTTACATTCTTCAGCAAGCTGCTCAAGCACTTTTTTACCGAGTTCAGAGTGAGTAATCGCACGTCCGCGGAAACGGATCGCAGCTTTTACTTTGTCACCTTTGCTCAGGAACTTGCGGGCATTACGTAACTTCGTGTTGAAGTCATGCTCCTCAATGTTCGGGCTTAAGCGAACTTCTTTTAAGTTCACGATTTTTTGGTTTTTCCGAGCTTCTTTTTCTTTTTTCTGCTGCTCGTAACGGAACTTACCATAATCCATGATGCGGCATACCGGCGGTTTTGCGTTCGGTGCAACCATAACAAGGTCAAGGTTAGCGTTTTGGGCCATTTCCAACGCTTCACTCTTGGGTTTTACACCAATCTGATCACCGTTCGCTCCTACCAGTCGTACTTCACGAGCACGAATAGATTCGTTAATGAACATATCCTTACTAATATTGAGCCACCTCCAAATTGATCCGGATCAAAGCAAGACTTGCTACAGCACCGTTATGCTTCCCGCTTAAGCTTATGGGAACCCACAAAGGCAGTGTAAGCAAAGCTTTATTATCTCTGCACAAAAAAGGTGCGAGCGCATAAAATCGCCCACACCTCTACTGGTTATGTTTAATCAGTGATAACCTGTCAACTTGTGTCAATCAGGTGAGAAGCGGGCGCTTCTGCTTGCTTTGTGTCCATATTTTGTTCACTAAAATAGAATAGCACATCCAAAAACGAAATGTCAACAGATGTTTTCTTTTCTTATTTTCCAAGCATAGCAATCATAACGCAGCCCGGTGGAAAAAGCAAATGTCTGTCCGTTAAAGGCAGTTCTCCTGAAGTGGGAGAATGATGTTGGATTAAGGGCGAATAACTCGAGATTCAGGGTGAATAGTAAGTCCAATAAGTGTTAAATCCAGTGGAAGAAGTGTAAACCCCATAGCCGTCAAGTTAAGCGATTCAAGAATTTGAAGCAGAAGAAGTCAGGATGCAGCCGGAATGCCCTTCGCTTTCCGCGGGGGCGCCGGTGAGCCTCCGGGTGCTCCGCACCCCGGGATCTCACCTTGCCACCTGCTCCCGCAGGAGTCTCGAACATTCCGGCTACATCCTCTTTTACATTCTTATTTGAGTGCTTTTAAACATGAAGCAGCTTACAGGTTTCTAAATGCGGCTATCCTCCTTTTACAAAGTAAAAGGAGGAATTTTTATGGGGAATACTAAACTCCACGAAACCACAAAAGCCCTCCGTTGCACCTTTCCTAAGCATTCTCTTAACCGAATTGCCAAAGAGAACAAGTTCATTGTAAGAAAGAGGAACCTGGAGGTATTACCTTTTTACTGCTCTGTGTAAGCAACCAAGTTTCTGTCGGTAACGATACACTTAATGACCTATGCGAAAAGTTATCGAAAGAAGGTGTCCGTATATCACCTCATGGTCTTAATGAACGATTCAGCAAGCATGCAGTAAGCTTCCTTCGGCAGATCTTTTTATACTTATTAAACAGTGTAAAATTTGAAACTCAAGCTATTCACACCTGCTTTTTTTCGCGCATTCGCATCCTTGACTCCACTTCTTTTGCATTACTTCGTTCTTATTCTTCTTATCGTGGATCAACGAAATCTGGTGTAAAGATACAGTTGGAGTATGACATTCTTTCAGGAGAAATATTGTTAATTGAAGTGCAGGAAGGAAGGTGGAGTGATGTAGCTTTTTCGAAAGAGACAACAGGAACTATTAAAGAAAAGGCCCTCTTGGTTCGTGATTTAGGCAACCACGCGATAGATATCTTCAGTGATATACTGACGAAGAACGCATATTTCTTATCACGCTTAAAAACAAATATCAACGTTTACAGAATATGGGAAAATGCTTTTGAACCGGTAAACCTTGAAGAAGAGACAAACCATTTGATGCCTGGAGAATCACTTCAATTAAATGATGTTTACTTTAAGATATAAGAAGTATCAACACATCCCCCGTTTAATTACCTTTCGCCTTACTGAAGATCAGAAGTTTAAAAGGGAGGATAAGCAGCTTAGAGACACAAAAAAGAAAGGCACGACTCCCTCAAGTCGCACCCTCAATGAAAACCATAATACCCTTGTCACCAAAAGAACTGTTTCAAATACTTACATCTCCACATAAGCTAACAAACTTTTTTTCAATACCTTGAAGGTCTTCGAAGATGATGCAGAAAATGTAAAAAGAAGAAACAGGACATACCGTTTATAGTCTTAAAAAACACGATAAATAAGGGAGAGGGAACAGAACTATTAAGGTTTAAGAAAGGTTTTGTAATGATCAGTTTTATCAAAAAAGGAAGTGGAGCGAAAGGCGGCGACTCCAGCGACGAGCGTTTACATCACGAATAATCATCGAGTTGCTTCGACGCAGATACTTCGAAGCATACGCTAGTAGAGGAAGAAGCAGGAAAAACCCAACCGACGACCCCGCAGGGCGCTCTTTCCTGAGGAGGCTGAAGCGATGCCCGCGGAAAGCGTCCGCCTGTAGCGGAATTTATTTAAGTTCAAAAAATCTTCCAAAAAGAAGCTTCTTTGTCATGTCTAAATTACCAGAGGAAAGTAAGTTTCTAAGTTCTGCTTAACTTGACGGCTATGGGGCAAACCCCCTCTCCCATCACCACCGAAAAAAAACCAGAAGGGATCTTCTCCCTTCTGAGCCTGAATACCTTAACGGCGTTCTCGAATATCCTGTTGAATTTGATCAACGAACTCGTCGAGGCCGACAACTTGTGTTTCCTTTTGTCCGTAGCGGCGTACGTTTACACTGCCCGACTCGATCTCTTTATCCCCAAGAACGAGGAGGTACGGAATTTTTTGCATCTGTGCTTCACGGATTTTATAGCCGAGCTTTTCGTTCCGGCCGTCCACGTGTACGCGGGCTCCGGCTTCACGAAGCTTGTCTTCCACTTTGCGGACGTATTCGTCGTGAACGTCACTTACACCTATCAGCTGAACCTGTACCGGTGAAAGCCATACCGGAAGGGCACCTTTGTACTCTTCAAGAAGGAATGCCACAAACCGTTCCATGGTAGATACAACACCACGGTGGATAACAACCGGGCGATGCTCGTTTCCATCGTCCCCTACGTAAGTGAGGTCAAAGCGTTCCGGCAGGTGGAAGTCGAGCTGAACAGTTGAGAGTGTCTCGTCTTTTCCAAGCGCTGTCTTCACCTGTACGTCAAGCTTCGGACCGTAGAAAGCCGCTTCTCCTTCGGCTTCCACGTACTCTACTTTCATATCGTCCATGGCTTCTTTTAAGAGTGCCTGTGCTTTTTCCCACATTTCATCGTTGTCTACATACTTCTCAGTATCTGCCGGATCGCGGTAGGAGAGGCGGAAGTAGTAGTTGTCGATGCCAAAGTCACGGTAAACGTTCTGAATGAGTTCCACTACACGGATGAACTCTTCTTTCATTTGATCGGGACGGCAGAAGATGTGAGCATCGTTGAGTGTCATGGCACGAACACGCTGAAGCCCCGCAAGAGCACCACTCATTTCGTGACGGTGCATTGTACCAAGCTCAGCGATACGTACCGGTAAATTGCGGTAGCTGTACTTCTGATGCTTGTAAACCATCATATGGTGAGGACAGTTCATCGGACGAAGAACGAGCTCTTCGTTATCCATCTTCATGGAAGGGAACATGTCATCCTGATAGTGATCCCAATGACCGGATGTTTTGTAAAGCTCGGAGCTTCCTAATACCGGCGTATACACGTGATCGTAGCCAAGCTTTTCTTCAAGATCAACGATGTAGCGCTCTACAGTGCGGCGGATTGTTGCTCCTTTTGGAAGCCAGAGTGGAAGTCCCTGACCTACTTTTTGGTTTACTGTAAAGATTCCAAGTTCTTTACCCAGCTTACGGTGATCACGCTCTTTTGCTTCTTCAAGCATCTTCAGGTGCTCATCAAGCTGCCCCTGTTTTTCAAACGCAGTTCCGTAAATACGCTGAAGCATTTTGTTTTTACTGTCCCCGCGCCAGTAAGCACCGTTGATTGTCATAAGCTTGAATTTCTTGATTTTCCCGGTAGACGGAAGGTGAACGCCCCGGCAAAGGTCAAAGAATTCTCCCTGCTCATAGATGCTGATTTTTTCCCCTTCAGGAATATCCTTAAGTAGCTCAAGCTTCAGGTCGTCACCGATTTCTTCGTAGCGGCGGACCGCTTCTTCACGGCTGACTTCCTTACGCTCGATAGCAAGGTTTTCGTCTGCAATACGCTTCATTTCCTTTTCGATCTTCGGAAGATCTTCCGGAGTCAGTGTGTGCTCCATATCGATGTCGTAGTAAAAACCGCCTTCAATGACTGGCCCTACTCCCAGTTTTACATTGTCAAACAGGCGCTTTACTGCCTGTGCAAGAAGGTGTGCTGAACTGTGACGGAGTATTTCCAGACCGTCGTCACTGTCGAGTGTCACAATTTCAATATTTCCGGACTGGGTAATCGGGGCTTTTAGGTCGATCGGACTGCCGTCGAGTTTTCCCGCCACAGCTTTTTTCTTAAGCCCCGGGCTGATGGAAGCAGCTACATCTTCTGTTGTCGTCCCTTGTGGAAACTCCTTCTCTTTTCCATCCGGAAACGCCAGTACAATTGCTTGGTTAACTTCTGCCATGGTGTGTCACTCCTTTAGTTTTAGAAATACAAAAAACACCCGTCCCAATAAAGGGACGAGTGCTGTCATTTATATACCCGTGGTTCCACCCTGATTCCTGAAAGCACACTTCACGCTTTCAGCTTCATTTTATCGGTAACGGGGTGGCCGTCAATAGTTAATAGGTGTATACCGTTCCCTATTGAAGTTCAGAGGTGGTAACCCTGTTTTTCAACACCCTGGAAGCTTTCAGCCGGTGACTTCCTTCTCTTATGAGCTGTAAAAACGGATCGTGTCCTCATCGTAACTTTTGTTTTTCGTAAGTCCTTATGTTACGTATTATAATCACCCGTCATCCGAAATGCAACAGCAGATTATGAGGTTTTATCATCTTATCCACGATTGTCCGTTTTCATTCATGTTCCGGGTACGGCTCCTCACAAATACAGATTCTTTCCTGAAAAATAGCGAGCAGTGTGCGGAGAATATTTGCCTGGCCTTCGTCAGAATAAAGATACACACGTTCAGGGGCCATACTCACAAGAGGACTGATGATCCGCTCTGAAACAGGAAGTGATCCGTCAAACGCAACCTCATCGTCCAGCATCCTCAATATATGGGGCAGTGTAAAGCGCTCTCCGTCTGTATCATACATGGACACAGGGGTATCGTTGAGTACCACGTGAACCTCTGAATACAGCGGTGGCTTTTGGACAAGATACTGTCTGCAGGATTCGACCATCAGCTGATAGTCCTGCTCCATCTTATACTCGTCAATCGCAATTTCCACAGCTTCTGTTAAGTCCTTTTTCATATTCCGAAGTCTGAATTGAAGGAAGGACTCAAAAGAAAAGCTTTCCGTCTCTTCAATCATGCCCCGAAACAGGAGATAAAGCTCTCGTTGAAGCTCGTTCATTCCAAAGTCCAGATGAAGATCCTCATGCTCACCACTAATGATTTCCCTTGTCAGAGCAACAATATCTTCAACTTCTTCCGTTCCCTGAAAATAAAACCGGTCCCGAACGACCGTTTCAAGCCAGGAAGTTAGATAATGCTTCAGTGTGAAATTCGTCATTACTGCACTGACCGTGGAAAAGGCAAGTGACAGCCTCTCCTCATTATGGTTGTGAAATGTAATGGACACGCAGGTATCATCATCATTTTTAGAAAGTGAAATATCTTCATTCAACTTATCGAAAGTACATAGTGACGTTGTCAATTGCTCGTGACAATTCCGGCATTGCTGACTAACTTCAAACTCGATCGTTACCAACGGCAGCCCCTCCCAAACGTGCAATTGAGTTGAGGGTCTTGGGCGTTTACCTGCTATGCTTCTTCAACTCTTTGCAAACATCTAGTACATATATATGGGGCTGTCCTCATTTTATGTTTACCTGTTTTGACTTTTGTCCGTTTATTGCTTACAGCTTCGTATCATCCACGCTGTTCAGGTACGCTTCTATGTCACCAATGACTGCATTTACTGTGCCGTCCTCAAACGGGGAAAGTAAACCGGCTTCGTTTACAAGGGAAGTAAAGGACTGACTTCCTCCGGCCTTACATAAGGATAAATAATCATTCCATGCACGATCCCAGTCGTTTTTCATGTTTTTCCAAAACTGAAACGCACAAATTTGAGCAAGTGTATAGTCGATATAATAAAACGGCCCCTGAAAAATATGCCCCTGGCGCTGCCAGTAGCCGCCGTTCTCTAAATAGCTGTTATCCCCGTAATCACGGTGAGGAAGGTATTTCTGTTCAATCCTACGCCAGGCTTCCTTTCGTTCCTTCGGCGTCGCCTCAGGGTTTTCATAAACAAAATGCTGAAATTCATCAACCGTCACACCGTATGGGATAAATAACAGACCGGATGACAAATGTTCAAATTTGTACTTCTCTACGTCCTCTTTGAAGAACGACTCCATCCATGGCCAGGTGAAAAATTCCATGCTCATGGAATGAATTTCTGCTGCTTCCATTGTCGGAAAATTGTATTCCGGTACAGAATAATGCCGGCTTTCAAACCCCTGAAACGCATGTCCTGCCTCATGTGTAAGAACATCAATGTCTCCTGAAGTGCCGTTAAAATTGGCAAAGATAAACGGTGCCTGATATTCACTCAGGTATGCACAATATCCTCCGCCCTGCTTCCCTTTTTTACTGAGGAGATCCATCAGATCATTTTCCTGCATAAAATGGTAAAATTCCTTCGTCTCAGGAGATAATTGCGCGTACATTTTCTCACCATTCGCAATGATCCATTCAGCGTCTCCTTTTGGTGTTGCGTTTCCGGATTTAAAACTAAACGGTTCATCATAATACTTGAGTGTGTCAACACCAATCCGGTTTTGCTGCCGTTCTCTTAACTTCACAGCAAGAGGTACAATGTGTTCAGCTACCTGATCGCGGAACCTGGCAACCATGTTCTTGTCGTAATCGGTCCGGCTCATTCTTGCATAACCAAGCTCCACAAAGTTCTCGAAGCCCAGCTTCTTTGCAATCTTCGTTCTCACTTTTACAAGTTCATCATAAATACGGTCAAAGTTTTCTTCGTTCTCACTCATAAATCCGTAGCGCGCTTTTGCAGCAGCCTCTCTCACTTTGCGGTCCGTGTTCATTTCAAAAGGAGTAAGCTGGGACAGCGTTCGCTCTTCCCCTTCAAAGTCAATTTTAGCTGATGCAATAATCTGATTGTACTCTGTAATAAGCTTATTCTCTTTTTGCAAGTCTTCAATAACCGCTTCATCAAACGTTTTTAATGACATTTCAGCCAGCCGGAAAAGCTGCTTTCCCCACTTCTTTTCGAGACCGCTTCTGAATTTCGCATTCACAAGTTCCCGGTATACGTTGGTCGAATAGCCCTGAAGGACAGGGGAAATTTCATCTATGTAGTCTTGTTCCTTTTTATAAAATTCATCGTTCGTATCAATAGAGTGACGAATGTACACAAGAGAACATTGAGTGTCCACCTCACTCCGGAGCTTGTTAATGGCTGCCAGCGACTCACTCTGTTCTTCAAAGCTTGATGATTCCTTAAAAGATTTCAACAGTTGTTCAAATTGCTGCTCTACTTTTTTTACATCAGGGCGAGTATACGTCATATCATTAAATTTCATAAGATCAATCCTTCCCGTTATGGTTGCATACCTTTAACAATTTCGTGATGGGGGGTACTGAATCCTCTAATTCTGAAAACGATGTTGGTTCCGGTTTCACACAGACATTACATCAAAGAGGAGGGGACCAAAGTGAGAATCCATATTAATAAAGGAAATTTAAAGGATTTATTTAGCTTCGGTGAAACAAGCGGAGGTGCAATGGTCTCTGGGTTAAAGAGCTGTTAGTTTATTAAAATGTTGATTGGAGCGAATGCGCGACACTCCTGCGGGAGGAACGGGTGCCGGGGAGACCCCGCAAGTGCGCAGCGCTGAGGATCGAGCCGCCCGCGGTGCAATGAGCGGAAATCAACATCTGAGTTTATAAAGCCTAAAAAACTCCGGAAGCCTGATACGGCTCCCGGAGTTTAACTGTTTTATTGTTTAGTTTTGCATAATGAAGTCTTTTTCCGCCTGCTCGTCGCCTTCGAACACTCTGAGGGTGTTGTACTTTGTATCACGCTGGGCAGGGGTTTTACCCGCTTCACGAATCAGACGGAGAATCAGGTTGGTATCCACTTTGTGCGTTGCACCTGCTGCAGATACTACGTTTTCCTCAATCATCGTACTTCCGAAATCATTACATCCGTAAGTGAGTGATTTTTTCCCTACTTCAGGCCCCATCGTAACCCATGATGATTGGAAGTTTGGAACGTTATCAAGGAAAATTCTTGAAATAGCCAGGTTTTTCAAATACTCTTCAGGAGTAACCTTCTCTGCCTTCATGTTCGTATTGTCAGGCTGGAACGTCCATGGAATAAAAGCAAGGAAACAGTTCGTTTCGTCCTGGGCATCACGAACACGCTTTAAGTGAAGGGCCCGCTCTTCCATGGTTTCCCCAAATCCGATAACCATGGTGGCTGTTCCGTGCATGCCGACTTTTTTGGCCGTCTTCATACACTCGATCCACTCTTCCCATGTTCCTTTTAAGCGGCTGATCCGCTTTCGGGTTCGGTTGTCGAGAATTTCAGCCCCTCCGCCTGGCAGGGAATCCAGACCGGCTTCATGAAGTTCAGTTAACACTTCTTCCAGTGACAGACCTGAGACTTCAACCATCTTCCAGATCTCAGCCGGGGAAAAGGAGTGCATCGTAATATCAAAACGTTTTTTGATCTCTTTTAGAAGATCCGTGTAGTAGCTGAAAGGAAGATCAGGGTTTGTTCCCCCCTGCATCAGAATTTCTGTACCTTCTACATCTTTTGTTTCCTGGATTTTCTGGAAAATCACGTCATTGTCCAGTACATAGCCGTCTTCATGTCCCGGCGGACGATAGAAAGCACAGAATCGGCAGTATGTGTCACAGAAATTTGTATAATTAATATTGCGTCCGATAACAAATGTCGTAATCGGTTCCGGATGCCACTTCTGCATCATTTCATTGGCAACGGCTCCGATTTTTTCCACTTCATTACTTTCGTAAAGTTCAATCGCATCTTCAACTGAAATGCGCTCACCAGACCGTGCCCGTTCTAAGATGTGATCCACACTCATGTATATATCCCCCATCCTGACTAAGCTTATGTTTATGAATCTATTAAAATGGAAAACTTGCCCCGCATACAAAAGAATAACGGATATCTTTCGCTTCCCGTTAATCTCTCCATCCTATCGTAACATAGAAAAGGATGAAATAAACAGGAAAAAGCCAGGCTCACACCCGTACCTTTTCCTTACGCATTATACGTCCGACGGTTCGTGCCTTTCATTGCGATTTCTTCATTCAGGTGCCGGATCCGCTCCATAATCCTCTTCGCTTTCAGCACTTCAATGTTCTCAACGCCACCACGGTTTGTATATGTCAGATGGGTTTCCAGTTCATCAAGATCGTAGTTCGAGGTAAATACGGTAGGCAGCTTCTCCATCATTCTGTATTGTAGAAGAGCTCCCAGAATATCGTCACGTACCCAGGCACTCATCGTTTCCGCTCCGATATCATCAAGAATCAATACCGGAACACGCTTGACCGTCTCCAATTTATCCTGATAGCTTCCGTCCGTAATTCCCTGCTTCAGTTCCCGGAAAAAATCAGGTGTGTAAATAATCATGGATTCGATTTCCCGCTCTGCAAGAGCATTACTCACCGCCCCCATCAAGTAGGTTTTCCCAACACCAAAGGAACCTGTAATATAGAGGCCCTTTCCGTCTTCTCCCGGCTTTGTTTCCTGGGAAAACTGGAGGGCTTTTTTAATGGCGGTGACTCTTGACGCATTATCCTGATCGATATCCTTAAAGGTAACAGCGACAATTTCTTTAGGAATATACAGACTTTTAATAAAGGAAGCCTGACGCTTTCGCTCATCGGATTTTTTCTTAAGAGGACACGGATGATAGGATACCTGAATATCGTCCCGGTACATTTTCAGTTCCGGCTGATAGCCCTGCATCAGATTCGGGCAGTTTTCAAGGCCCGGACACCGGTCACAGTTGGCCCATTCCTTTTTATATTGAAATAAGTCATTTAGATGTCTTTCTATCTGCGCTTCTGTCAGGCCGTTCTGTTTAGACAGAAACGCCTGAATTCTGCTATCTTCAAGAACTTCCTGCATTAATGCCTCAAGGCGTTTTTCAAAATTTCCGCCGCTCAGCTTACGAATGGATCTTCCGATTGGTTCCATCTGTATCCCTCCCTACTTTTTATTTTTCTCATATTGCTGCATCAGTCTGGCAAGCTCTTCTTTTTCCCGGTCCAGATCCTCTTCAGGTTGTTTTTGACTGGTCTTCTGCTTTCCTTCAACCTGTTCTTTTTCCTCAGCAAGCCATTTTGGCAGCCTTTCTTTTCTTACCTGCTTAGACTGGCTTTTATTTTGACGCTTTCCGCCAAACCCTTGCTTCTCCGCTGCTTCTTTCCGGTTTTTATGCTCCTGCCTTGCAATCACCATTGCTTGTTTAACGGTCGTAATATTTTTACGGCTCCACTGGCCGGCAATTTTATCGGCAAACCCTTTTGTAAGCTTCATATCGTTCACCATCAGAATGTAGTCAATGAGAACATTTACAACACCCGGGTGAAGATGATAGTCGAGCATAAGGTTTTCAACAATCTTCATATCTGCCGGAGGCACCTTTGCCCCTGCACTCCGGTTTTCAAGCATTTCCATTGGAGAGGTCGTTTCGTAATAACGGATCATTTTTTCTTCTTCACTCACTGGTTCCTCTGTCTGTGAAACAAGATGACCCGGCTGCTTTCGCAGTGCAAGGCTCGGTGGATCCTGGCTGTAAATCATCCGGTACCGCCGTTGAATCAGCTTCCTCAGTTCTTCCGTATCAAGCTCGTCTTCATGGATCATTGTATCCTGCACAAACTTGCTCATTTCAATAGGTTCTACTTTATATACAAAGGCCAGTTGGGAGAGCGTACGTTTTACTGCAGGCTTTTCCAGCACTTTTTTATTAATGAATGGCGGGAGATCCGCAAGCATCAGACTGAAATCAAAGTCAGTCCCTTCAAACCGGTAAGCATTCCCTTTCTCTTTTTCACCGCGAAGGGTCTGATCGTTTACTTCCAGCTCCTCACTGTAGGAGATCATCTCTGACTGATGCAGTGACTGAAATACGTGATCAAAGGAGCGGGTGACATCTTCAGTTTCCGTAATATCCTGTCTTTCAAGAGAAAAGCGGTCCCTGATCCGTCTGTATTGCTCTTTTCCAAGCCTGTTATACAAAAACACACTGAGGACATCGTCTCTGAAAAAAGCATCGGGTGTAAGGGGCTTTTTCAAATCATAGATATATACCACTTCTTCAGCGTCTTTTTTCCGGTAGGTTGACATAAGCCCCATGGCTTCGAGCTTTTTCCGCTCGTTAAACAATTCGTTCAGAGGCTGTCCTGTAAGGACGATCAACGTCTGGTGCTGTTTTTCCTCTCCAGCCGAATGCTCCGCTTCTGTCCAGAGCGTCAGATAAAGGCTGTAGGCAAGAGCGCCGATCAGGGGCTGATAAAGCAGCGTCAGGGCATCCCGGTCTGTATCATGAAGTTTGTCTTTCATTTGTACACGGTAACGATCGATGGGTAAAAGTTCTTTCCAGTGCATGACCCGTATTCCCCTTATTTCCAAAGTATCTTTCCCTATTGTACCAAAGTCCTTCTCTTTGCTCTATCGAATGGAGTCAGGGAATTGTAACCTTCTCCAAAACGAAAAAAAGAGCTTCTTTCCCGCCGGACGGAAGCCCTTTTCACGATTATGAATCTTTATTATCTGCTCTCTTTAACAACTCTTTCAGTTCATCAACAAATACATTGATATCCTTAAACTGACGGTAAACTGAAGCAAACCTAACATAGGCTACATCATCAATGGCAGCCAGGCGCTCCATAACCTGTTCACCGATATCATGACTGTCGATCTCAGAAATGCCATGGTTTCTAAGCTCACGCTCAACTTCGTCTACGACATTCTCCAGCTTTTCAAGGGGTACAGGGCGCTTTTCACATGCCCGGATCAACCCTCTTAAGATTTTTTCTCTTGAGAATTCTTCCCTGTTACCATCTTTTTTCACAACAATAAGCGGCGTTTTTTCCACCCTTTCAAATGTCGTGTAGCGGTAACTGCAGGATTCACATTCCCGGCGCCTCCGAATGGAGCGGCCTTCATCACTCGGGCGGGAATCCAACACACGTGTTCCGTTATTCTGACAGCTTGGACATCTCATATTATCTTCTCCATTCCTGTCGCCCGGTTAAAACCCTTGCGTTAAATTATCACCTAAACCTGCACCGACAAATGTCAGGCGGCCGTTTAAACTTTTATACAATTCGTAGATCAGTTTTCTGCTGTAGCCGAAATCCACCGGCAGTACTGTTTCAGTCGTTACAGAAAAATCGACAGCCGTCCGGTATGGCCTTACCATAATAACAGTTGCCACAAGGAAGATTTTCTTCCCTGAATCGGCCCTTACAATAATTTCTCCCCGTTCTTCAGACACGGACTGGACTTTTAGCCCCTGGCGCTGGTTAATCATTGCCTGAACTTCTTTCATTACTTTATCCTTCGAGGATTTGTAATAATGCGTCTGCAGCTTTTCATCCGGGTGCTTTTCCCGTGTTTCCGTATGTGTGCTTATGTATTTTTGAATAGTATCTCTAAATCCCATTATTCATCCCACCTTAGCACTTTAAGAATAGCAGGAAATAACAGCATGTTCAATATTTCCGGAAAATTGATGCGATTTCTGTCGGTAATTTTGGTCTTTATTCAATTGTGGTTTGTCATGAAATGAAAGGGCTTGCTTATAAATAAAGAAAGCGAGGTGTAGATATGGATTTTCTTCAGTTTATCGTAGATGAAGCACTGATCCTGATTCCGGTTTTGATGATTATTGGAAAGATCATTAAACAAACGCCCCGGGTTCCGGACTGGCTCATCCCCTACCTGCTGCTTGGTCTGGGAATTGTATTTACAACTTATCTCATAGGCTTCTCCATGCAAGCTGTAATACAGGGAGTGCTTGTTACCGGTGCAGCTGTTTTCGGTCATCAGCTTATTAAACAGACGAGAAGGGCAGGCGGGAGAAAGGAACAATGAAAGTAAAAAAGAGAGCGGTCCATCAGTCTGATGAGTCGCCCTCTTTATTTAACGCCGTTTTATGAATAGATTGTTGCTATTTTCACTTCTTTAGTCCAGAGAATTAAGATGAAGAAAAAAAATATCCTGGCTGTTGAAAAAATGTTCTTCTTAGTGATATAGACTGTTGATCCCGCTTGCATATCCTTCGTTTTCCGCGGTGGTACCTCCTCGAGCTAAGCGAAGCATTGAAAAAGTCCATTTTCTTTTAAATTGGCTCAGAAAAGTTAGGTGTTGATCTACGCTCATTGCACTTTCCGCGGGCGGTTCGGGAGCCTCCCAGCATGCTGCTTCTCCCTCTGCCGGCTAAGCTCTGAAGCTTTATGCGTCGAAGCAACTCGAATCTTATTCATAGAGCAGTGCTTGTGCTTGACCAGGTCTTCCCGGAACTCGCTTTTCCACAGGAGTGTCGCTCATTCGCTGCAATCAACACTTTTTTATAACGCCCACGACCTTTAGCACTTCAAAAAATCAAAACCAATTCAGGTTACATTCAGAGCCCTAAGGTTGTGACATTATTATCAGATTTTGACTTTTTCAGTGGCCTCCTATGCTTTGCGGGGTCTTGCCTGGCCCCTACTACACTACTGCAGGAGTCTTCGGACATTCCGGCTGCATTCCTATTTCATCGCTGCAAAAGTGTTTGTGAAAACAACTATCCTCTTTTATAGAAGCGAGAAACACAAGCTTAGGTATATAGGTTTCTCGACAATTTGAACAGGTTAAGAAAAACTGTCTTACGATAAAAGACTCCCATCCCCCATGACGTACGAAATAGGCATGCGGTTTTTTTCGGTAAGGTTTCTTTATCCTCTGGTTCTCAACGCCTTTTTTTGCGGAGTTGAACAGAATACGTGAGACTCCTGCGGAAGTGTGAGAGAGACCCCGCAAGGGCAAATCCCTGAGGAGGCTCGGTGCGAATCCGCTGAAAGGGAGCGTATTCCGTTCAACCAAGCCACCCTCTTCATCGTTTCAAGATTTCAAGGTTAAATAAAAAATACTTCCGAAGCCGTCCGGCCAAGGAAGTATTCTATATTAGTTAGTCGTTGCAGATAAGGCTCTTTCCGTGCGTGGTTCGCCGACTTTAATCGGTCCCATGCCCCGGGGAACTTCTACTGCCTCTGTTAGTTTAGCATCCAGGTGTTCCGCAATGTAATTTGAAGCAATATTCGGGTCAATTCTGTCTCCACACGTATATACGTCAATACTTGCGTATCCGTGCTCCGGGAAACTGTGAATGGTAAGGTGTGATTCACTGATAATGACAACTCCGCTTACACCGTGTGGCGCAAACTTGTGAAAAGCCACTTCCCGTACTTCTGCCCCTGCTTCAAGTGCTGCATTTACAAATAATTTTTCGATAAATCCCATGTCATTCAGCTTTTCGATGTTGCATTCCCAAAGTTCTGAAATGACGTGTCGTCCCATGGTTTCCATACCGAAATCCCCCTTTACTATGTTTCATGCCTTCCTTACTAAGCATGGAGGAATGGATCACTACGGGGGAAAGTTAGTCCAGAGAGGTCCTAACCCTTAAGTACCGATCATCCCTACTATTGCTTTTATTCGAAGATCACGAAAAATAGTATACTTCCTTTGCATTTTTTTTGCAATGGTTTTTTGGGTGGAAAAGAAATCAAGGAACGCCAATGGTTCTTAGGCAGTCACTTCAGATTGAGCGGTAAGAGCTTCGCCAACATGCTCGATCAGGTTAACAACGCGGCAGGAATAACCCCATTCGTTATCGTACCAGGCAAGTACTTTTACCTGTCTGTCGTTTAGAACCATCGTTGACAGTCCATCGATAATTGAAGAGTTCTCGTTTCCGTTAAAGTCAACACTTACAAGAGGGTCTTCAGTGTACCCGAGAATGCCGGACAGTTCATTATCAGCAGCGTTTCTCAATACATTGTTCACCTGTTCCACTGTAACATCGGTTTCAAGGTCCACCACAAGGTCAACAAGGGAAACGTTCGGGGTTGGTACACGAAGTGCCATTCCGTTCAACTTCCCTTCCAGTTCAGGAAGCACCTTTGCAATGGCTTTAGCTGCACCGGTTGTAGTCGGAATAATGGACTGTCCGCATGCACGTGCACGGCGAAGGTCCTTATGCGGGTTATCGATGTTTTTCTGGTCATTTGTATACGCGTGTACCGTTGTCATCATTCCCGATTTAATACCGAAAGCTTCATTTAACACCTTTGCTACGGGAGCCAGACAGTTCGTTGTACACGAAGCATTTGAGATAATATCATGGTGCTTCGGATCATACTTGTCTTCATTTACTCCGTATACAATTGTAATATCTTCATCTTTGCCCGGTGCTGTGATTACAACTTTTTTCGCACCTGCTTCCAGGTGGTAGGAAGCGGTTTCCTTCGTTTTGAATTTCCCTGTCGCTTCAACAACGATGTCAACGCCGAGTTCCTTCCATGGAAGTTCAAGCGGATCTCTATTATTAAGTAGTTTTACTTTGGAACCGTTTACAATTAAGTGATCATCAAAAGCTTTTACATCTCCCATAAAAGGTCCGTGGACCGTGTCATGCTTAATAAGATGAGCCAGCGTTTCTGCCGGGTAGGATGCATTAATTGCCACCACTGATAGTTTAGTATCCAGCACTGCTTTACGGAAAACCATTCTGCCGATTCGGCCAAAACCGTTGATTGCGATTGTCGTCATTTGAGAAGGCCCCTTCCATCGTATATGTGTTATACTATTCAACATTAATTTCAATTTTAGTATAACATATATTATGCAAGTAGGACGGAAATTTCGAATAAATTTTTGCGGAATGGGTGATTGTCTATTCCGAGTCAGGGTTGAAATCATGGAGCATGGGTAGTCTCTGATGGACTGTCCTCTCCGCGCCGTCACATCGACCGGTTTCCTGATCGATTGGCCGGTTTCCTGCACAAAAAGACCGGGAAGAACCCCTCCCGGTCAATTTTATTACCCTATACCCCAGCTTTTCAGGACTCCGGTAAGTTCGTTTCTCGTTTCTTTCACAGTCCCGCTGTTATCAATCACCGCATCCACACGCGTTTTTTTCTCATCCAACGGCATCTGCGAGTTAATCCTGCTTCTGGCATCATCCTCACTGGACGCGTCCCTCGCCATCAGCCTCTTCAGTTGTGTACCGGCATCTACGTAAACAAGCAGGGTCCGGTCAACCAGATACTCCAGTTCACTTTCAATCAGCAACGGAATGTCTAAAACCACATGGGGATGACCGGCTGAAAGGAGATCGTCACGCTGTTTTTTCATCTCACCGCGGACAGCCGGGTGAACAATGCTGTTTAGCTTCTTTCGCTTCTCTTCATCATTAAAAATAATTGACCCTAGCTTTTTCCTGTGAAGAGTGCCGTCATCATGAAGCACTCCTCTGCCAAAAGCCTGTACAATTTTTTCATATGCCTCATGCCCGGGCTCTACGACTTCCCGGGCAATGACATCGGCATCGACAACAGGGATTTCCCAGTCCCCCATCATTTGGGAGACTGTGCTTTTTCCACTGGCGATGCCGCCTGTTAGTCCGATAATCATTTGCTCCTGACACCTCACTCTATAATAGAAGGCATTGGAAAAAGTTAAAGATCGAACTTTTCAGTGCCTTCTTATAGTTTCCAGATACCAAGGACAATCAGAACAACACCTGGAATAAAAGAAAGGCTCTTCATCCATTTTGCATCAGCAAAAACATAGCCGCTCCTCATACCGAGTGTGAGGCAGAATACGCTCATAAATGCTACGCTTACAGCCATCATGACTGGTGAAAAACCGATCAGCGCAGCCCCGAGGCCTGCACCAAATGCATCCAGAGAAAGAGCCAGCCCAAGGAGAAATGCTTCCCGTCCGGTAATTGTTCCCGAGTTATCCAAGTCAGCTACCATCGGCTTTCTCAGTACGGTAATGACGATACCCAGTTTCTTAATTTCAAAGTTAAAGATGTACTCCCGTTCTTCTTTTGTTTTCCGGTCCTTTTTGGCAGGGTTATAAATCTGGTAAAGGGCCCATGCACCGATCAGGATCAGGATAAAGCCTCCGATTGTCTCAGCCATCCCCGGGCTCATGACCCTTGCAATGGCTGTACCGATCGTCATTGCAAGTAAGATTGACGTTGCCGAACACAAAGCAATAAATACGAGCGACCTGGCTGGTAACTTCATTTTTCTTAATCCATATGTCAGACCAACACCAAAGCTGTCTAAGCTTACGGCAAAGGCCAGTAGCAGCAGGGAGAGTAATTCCACCATTACCATTGCAGCTCCTTCCCATAACCATCGATACGATAGTATATGGCATGAGCCCATCCAATGTACGAAGGAATTTTACAATCAATCAGCCCTCCCCGCCTACGATGGCTGGCAGACAGGGCATGTATGAGTGCCGCGCCCTCCTACAACTGACCGTTCCACTTCTGTACCGCATTTTTTGCAGGTTTGACCGGTCTTTCCGTAGACAAATAATGATTGCTGAAACATCCCCATTTCACCTTGTCCGTTTACATAGGATTTGATGGATGATCCGCCCTGCTCCACAGCTTCTTTAAGGGTTTTGTAAATAGCTCCGTGAAGCTTTACTGCTTCTTCTTCTGTGATTGTATTTGCTTTTCGTTCAGGGTGGATACCTGCAAGAAAGAGAGCTTCGTCCACATAGATATTCCCAAGACCCGCGAGCACTGTCTGGTCCAGAAGCGCCGATTTAATAAACCTTGTGGTGCGGAGAAGCTTTTCTCTCAAATGTACCGGTGTAAAAGCATCCGTAAACGGTTCTACTCCCAGATGTGACAGAGGCAGATTTTGAAGTTCTTCTCCTCTCTCGAACAGATGCATCGTTCCGAACTTCCGAACGTCACGATATCTGAGTTCTTCCCCGTCCTTAAACCTGAACCGCACATGGGTGTGCTTATCCACTTCCTCATCAGTTTGGAAAAGTCCGTAGCGTCCTTCCATTCTGAGGTGGGATACGAGTGTCCATGTATCGAGGTGAAAAAGAAGGAATTTTCCCCGTCGTCCGATGCTTTGGAACGTTTCCCCTTTCAACATATCAGCAAAAGCCCCCGCATCATCCGGACGCTTTACCATCCGGGGCCAGGAAACAACCACTTCTTCAATTGTCTTTCCTGTAACAAGCTGCTCAAGAGTCCGCTTGACAGTCTCTACTTCCGGTAATTCAGGCATAACCATTCATCCTTTGTTTCATATTAAATGTGCCTCAAAAAATATAAGATTTTTATTTTGCGTCGTACCATGTCTCCCCGTATGACACGTCGACCTTCAGAGGGACGTTAAGTTCAATGGCGTTTTCCATCACTTCCGGTACGAGTATTTTCATCGTCTCAATTTCATCTTCCACAACTTCAAAGATCAATTCATCGTGTACAGACAGAAGGAGGCTTGATTGGAGCTGTTTTTCTTTCATTCGTTCAGCAATATCCACCATCGCCTTTTTAATGACGTCGGCAGCACTTCCCTGGATCGGCGTATTCATAGCTGTGCGCTCAGCAAAGCTTCTCTGGTTAAAATTACGGCTCGTAATTTCAGGCAGATACCTGCGGCGGTTCAGCATCGTCGTAACATATCCTTTATCTCTTGCTTCATCAACGATGTTTTCCATATATTCTTTTACCCCCGGGAAGCTGTCAAAGTACCGGTCGATAAAGCTCTTCGCTTCCTTACGGGTGATTCCGAGACTCTGGGAAAGCCCGTAGTCACTGATACCGTAGACAATTCCGAAGTTAACCGCTTTGGCTGTCCGGCGCATGTTCCCTGTGACCTCGGCTTCTCCCACGTTAAAGACATCCATAGCTGTTTTCGTGTGGATGTCCATGTCTTCACGGAAAGCCTTGACAAGGGTTTCATCCTGACAAATGTGGGCCAGAACACGAAGCTCAATCTGGGAATAGTCTGCTGCAAAAATAACGGCATTTTCCCGTTCCGGAACGAAGGCATGACGGATCTTCCGTCCTTCCTCCAGCCGTACAGGAATGTTTTGCAGATTCGGCTCAGTCGAACTCAGACGCCCGGTCTGGGTAAGTGACTGGTTAAAGATCGTGTGAATCTTTCCTGTTTTCTTGTGAATAACTTTAAGAAGTCCTTCAATATATGTTGAGTTCAGCTTCCCAAGCTGACGGTACAAAAGGATCTTTTCCACAACCTCGTGGTGATCCTGAAGTTTTTCAAGAACATCGGCAGAAGTGGAGTAGCCCGTTTTTGTCTTTTTCACAACAGGAAGATTAAGCTTTTCAAAAAGTACTTCTCCTAATTGCTTCGGCGAATTAATATTAAACTCTGTTCCTGCAAGCTCATGAATTTCAGCTTCAATTTCAGCAAGCTTCTTTTCAAGCCCTGCACCCATGTTCTCAAGCTCTTCACGGTCGACAGAAACACCATGCTTTTCCATGCGCCCTAAAATAACACTGAGAGGCATTTCAAGGTCATAAAATAATTCTTTCTGTTCATTTGCAGTCAGCTCCTCGTCAAGCTCGTCCCGAAGCTCAAAGATCGCTTTTGCTTTTCTTCCTAAATGCTGATAGAGTGCGTCACCTTCTGCCACTTTCCGCTTCTTGCCTTTCCCATAAACCGATTCGTCATGCTGGACACGGGTACTCTTTTTACGTTCCGAAATATCCGCCAGATCGTGGGCACTTGATGAAGGATCGATGAGGTAAGAAGCAATCTGGACATCAAACTCAACTCCGTCAAGGGTGATCCCCTCCCATCCGAGAGCGACTACAGACCGCTTGGCATCATACATAAACTTCGCATGTTCTTTGTCTTTTGCCCACTCGGCAAAAACGTCACTTTGAAGGGCCACCTCTGAAGAAATGAAGTACGTTCCTGTATTATTTGCAATAGAGAACCCGACAATATCAGCCTGATGATAATTTTCATTGAGGGATTCCACTACAAGAGCAGACGGGGATACGAGCATGTCACTTGTCAGTTCCGACACTTCTGTTACAGAAAGATCCTCCATCTCTTCGCTTTCCGCTTCTCTGTCTCCATCGAATTTATCCAGGAGTGATTTAAATTCAAGCTCTTTAAACAGTGCCACAAGCTTTTCCTGATCATGCTCGCCCATTTTCGTATCCTCAAAGGACACGTCTACAGGAGCGTTGCACATAATGGTTGCCAGTTCTTTGCTCATGAGTGCCTGTTCTTTGTTGGCTTCCAGCTTCTCTTTCAATTTCTTTCCGGAAACTTCATCCAGGGATTCGTAAACGCCTTCTACTGTTTTATGGGCTTTCAGGAGTTTCAGTGCTGTTTTTTCCCCTACACCGGGAACACCTGGAATATTATCGGAGCTGTCTCCCATAAGCCCTTTCATGTCAATAATCTGAATTGGAGTAATACCGTATTTTTCATCAACGAGCTTTTCATCGTATGTATCCATATTCGTGATGCCTTTTTTCATCATCGCTACATGAATGTTCTCATCTACAAGCTGAAGGAGGTCTTTATCTCCGGTGTAGACTTTCACTTCCCAGTTTTCCTTTGAGGCCTGTTTGCTTAAAGTACCGATGATGTCATCAGCCTCATAATTTTCCACTTCGTAATGCTTGATACGGAATGCATCCAGAAGCTCTCTCATATATGGAAGCTGCTCTGAGAGTTCCGGAGGTGTTTTTTCTCGTTTGCCTTTGTATTCCTGATACGTCTCATGGCGGAATGTTGTTTTGCCCGCATCAAACGCTACAAGCATGTGAGTCGGCTTTTCTTCTTCAAGTACTTTCAGGATCATTGTTGTAAATCCATATATCGCGTTTGTGTAAATCCCTTTTTCAGTGTTCAAGAGTGGCAGGGCAAAAAACGCACGGTAAGCCACACTGTTTCCGTCTACAAGAACGAGTTTGTTCACGTTCAACACCTCAGCTTTTATTATTAGCGGCCTGTCCGCCGCTTTAATTCATGATGTATTCCTGTTTATTTTATCAAACTTAACAGAGAGAAGGAAATTCAAGCTAGGAAGTATGGATGTTGATGCTGCCTCCATGCCTTTCGCTTTCGCGGGGGGCGCCGGTGAGCCCCATCATGCTCCGCGCATGGACGCAAATTAACACCAGAGTTTAACAGAGCAAACAAAAAAAGACCGGAAGCTCAGGGGTGGGCTTCCGGCTAAACAAGGGGATGTAACATAAATGCAATCCGAGAGATTACATTCATATGAAACAGTACATATATAATGTACCGCACCATTTTTAAGGTGAAGTATCGAAATTGTAAAGTTACTGTAAAGATTTACATGTCTTTTTTCTCTTCCACCCTTTTTTATAAAAAGTAACTTTAAAAGTTGTTCCCTTGTTCACTTCACTTGTGACATCAAGCCTGGCTTTATGAGCTTCCGATAAGTGTTTGACAATGGCAAGACCCAGGCCTGTTCCCCCTGAGTTTCTGGAACGTGCACGGTCTACTCTGTAAAAACGTTCAAAAACCCTTGGAAGCTCTTTTTTAGTTATACCAATTCCCGTATCTTCCACTTCAAGAAGGACCGTTTCTGCCTGCTCCCGCACCCTCATGGTTACATTTCCTTCTTCCGGCGTATACGAAATCGCATTGTTCACAAGGTTTAAAATCACCTGCTTCAGACGGTGAGGGTCCCCTTCAATCTTTGGATTTCCCATAACTTTCGTTTTCAGGTCGATTTTCTTTTTATCTGCCTGTTCCTGAAGCATCATTTTCACATCTTCAATCATTTCATGGAGGTCAACTTCCTGCCAGTTTAGGAGAAAATGGCTTCCTTCAATTTTTGAGAGCTCAAGCAGATCATGTATCAGACTTTCGAGGCGGTCCGATTCTTTCGATATAATCGTCAGAAACTTTTCTCTGAGTGCAGGATCTTCCATCGCCCCGGCCAGAAGGGTCTCTGTGAACCCCTTCAGGGACGTAACCGGCGTTTTCAACTCATGGGAGACGTTTGCCACAAAGTCTTTACGTGCTTGTTCAAGCTTTTTAAGTTCTGTAATGTCATGAAACACGAGAACAATCCCCCGCAGCTTTTCATTCGACCCGATAATCGGCGCTCCATACACATCAAAATGACGCATCTCAATCCCGATCGGAAGCTCAAGGTGCCTGCGCTTTCCTTTTTCAGTAAGAAAGATCTCCTGAACGAGCCTGATGACCGTTTTATGACCGATGGCTTTGTAATAAAGCTTATGGAGCCACAAATCAGTATCTTCCTGGAACAGGTCCTTACACGAGCGATTCACAAGGGTAATGTCACCTTTTGCGTTAATAAGAAGCAGTCCGCTCCCCATATTTTCTATAAGGGTTTCAAGGTGTTCCTGCTGCATCTGATAGGTTTTTGTAATCTGTCCGAGATTTTCAGCAAGAACGTTCAGCGACCTGTTAAGGTGACCTGTTTCATTTGCCTCTCCTTCAAATGTACGGGCTTTGAAGTTTCCCTGCGCCAGCTGCTTAGCCACACGGGTTGCTTCTTCAATCGGTGCAATCATCTGATTGGTCAGCTTGGATGTGAGGGCAAAAATAATTAAAAAGGCAATGGAAAAACTGACGAGCAGGAAGATCCAAATGCTCCGGTATACGCGGTTCATTTCTCCCAAAGTAAGACCGAGACGGAGATAACCGATGGTTTCACCATTATTTTGAAGCTCTGTGGCATAGTAAAGAAGTTCTTCCCCCAGGGTGTTACTCATTCTGATTTCACTACCCGCGCCTTCATTAACCGCTTCCTCAATTTCAGGTCTTCCGCTGTAGTCCTGGTCCTGTGAGGGGGATTCAGCAGATTCAGCAACAACCCGCTTTTCTGAATCAAGAAGAGTAATCCGAACGTCAAGTTCAGCAGCAAGAGTACGGACAAGCTCTTCAAGTTCGGCCGTATTCTCCATTCCCGTCTGCTCCACGTTATAGGCTATTACTCCCGTTTCTTTCTCGATCCGGTCGCCCATCCGTTCAAAATAAAACTCCTTAAACAGCGGGCCAAGTAAAGCACCAAGACAGGCCAGAACGATAAAAACAATGAGTGTTAAAGGAAGGATGAACCGCGCACGGTAACTATTCATTTAGAGCTGGCTCCTCCAGCTTATAGCCCAATCCCCTGATTGTTTTTATATACACAGGTTTTTTCGTATTTGGTTCAATCTTTTCACGAAGATGGCTGATGTGCACATCCACAATCCTTGTATCCCCTACAAACTCATAATTCCACACTGCGTTAAGAAGCTGGTCCCGGGTCAGGACACGTCCTTTGTGGTTAACCAGGTAGAGGAGAAGTTCGAATTCTTTGGGTGTCAGCTCCATTGGCTGATTTCTAAGAAACACTTCATAGTTGTCAGGATGGATTTCCACATCGCCGATGACTAATTTGTGCACTTCTTTTTTTGTTTCTTTTTCTGAAGCCGTTGCCTGGGTTCTTCTCAGAATCGCTCTGATTCTTGCTACGACTTCCCGAGGGCTGAAAGGCTTTGTTAAGTAGTCATCCGCCCCAAGTTCAAGACCGAGCACTTTATCAAACTCATCATCTTTTGCTGTCAGCATCAAAATCGGAGTCATCACTTTATTCTGGCGGAGCTGTTTACATACTTCCAAACCGTCCAATTCAGGAAGCATCAGGTCAAGTACAATAAGGTCAAATTTTTGATTCGCCGCTTCGTCCAAAGCTGACTTGCCGTCCATAGCCGTTGTTACGGAAAAACCAGACTGCTCCAGGTTAAACTGCAAAAGCGTAACAATTGATTCCTCATCGTCTACTACAAGGACTTTGTGAGACATGTATAATTCCTCCCGCGCCTGCTCTTGACCCCCAAAATCAATGCAGAACAAGATAATATATGTACTGTTTCATCTTTTCTTTTCGCTGTTTCCGGAGTTGCCAGAGGCTATTTTCTTTTTTGTCTATGGGCTCTGTTATCGCGTAATCGCTTTAGCACAGCCTTCTTTTTTTATGAAGTGGGATATTCAGTCATCCCTCTTTTCATATTACTATATTTTTATATTTTTACAAAGGCTGTGTAAACATACAGAAAACAAACACAAAGACAGCCAGTGCTGCCGGCACCTGAATATGCGATTCATCCTTCTGTGACTGAACCAAAAAAGCCGCCTCAACTGAGACGACTGCCTGATATTGATTAAAAGTTTTCAAACGTTCCGGCATCCTGGGTAACAGGCTTCCACGGATAAGGAGGGCAAACTTCCATTACCCCTTTGACGATCTCTCGACCGTCTTCGTCTGTGCCCTGGACTTCGACCGTCACAAGATGTTTCTTTTCATCCACACTCACTACTTCGACTGACAGTGTCAGTCTCCCGTAGTGATAAAGAGGTGCGGGATACTCCAGTCTCTGGCTTAAGACCGCGCTTCCGGGACCCGGCAGGTGCATAGAGACCGTGGAGTTAATGATGCCGTTAATCATAATATGAGGAACAATCGGTTTTTGAAAAGGCGTGCGTGAAGCGTAATCGTGCTGAATATAAATCGGGTTTGCATCGTCAGAGAAACCGAGATACAACAATATATCTTTATCTTCAACTTTCTTTGAAACTTCGACTTTCTCCCCAACCTGAAGATTGGAAATGACCGTGCCGAGTTTCCGTTTTTTCGTAAACATCAGACATCCCCTCCTGCTTGTCATTCATTCGAATCTAGTATGCCCGGATCGTAAGCGCTTACAATTGGATGTAAGAATAAATCCGGTTTTAGCAACCGGATTTATTCTTTGAGTACTTATTTTACCAGAGATAGGACGTTACTTACTGAGTCTGCAGATTTTTTAAGCTCTGCTTTCTCTTCATCAGTGAGTTCAAGTTCAAGAATTTTTTCGATTCCGCCTCCGCCGATTACGGTTGGTACACCGAGGTACATGTCATTGTATCCGTACTCACCTTCAAGGTAAGCAATTGTTGGAAGAATTCGCTTCTTATCTTTAAGAATCGCTTCCACCATCTGGACAATGGATGCAGCCGGTGCGTAATAAGCACTTCCGTTACCGAGAAGGTTTACGATTTCTCCGCCGCCTTTACGAGTACGCTCTACAATAGCATCCAGGCGGTCCTTGGAGATAAGCTTCTCCAGAGGAATACCTCCTGCGTAGGAGTATCGGAGCATTGGCACCATGTCGTCTCCGTGTCCCCCAAGAACGAACCCGGAAACGTCTTCCACACTTACGTTAAGCTCCTGAGCAACGAACGTACGGAAACGGGCAGTATCAAGCACACCTGATTGACCGAACACACGGTTTTTAGGGAATCCGGACTCTTTGTAAACTGTGTACGTCATTGTATCAACCGGGTTGGTAAGAACAATGATGTAGCAGTCTGGAGAGTGTTTTACAATTTCACGCGTTACTTTTTTCATGATGTCTGCGTTTGTATTTACAAGATCATCACGGCTCATTCCGGGCTTTCTCGGAAGACCGGCAGTGATAACTACGATATCGGAACCGGCAGTGTCTTCATAGTTGGATGTACCGATGATGTTGGAATCAAATCCCTGAACAGGAGACGCTTCCAGCATATCAAGGGCCTTCCCTTTAACAGGGTCCTCGTTATTCGGGATATCAACAAGTACAACATCACCAAGTTCTTTTTGTGCAGCCATCAGAGCTGTTGTCGTTCCTGTAAATCCGCCGCCAACGACAGTAATTTTTCTGCGTTTAATTGTCATTTTCCTTTCCCCTCTCACTTTTGTGATTATGTTAAAGAAAGACGGCGTTCCGCCTTAATAAGACGGACGCCTTATGATCTCAATTAAAGGTTTTTGATAAGTTCTTTACCAAACTCGGAACATTTTACTTCTGTTGCTCCATCCATCAGACGGGCGAAGTCATACGTAACAACCTTGCTTGCGATTGTTTTATCCATTGAAGCTTCGATCATATCTGCAGCTTCGTTCCAGTTCAGGTGGCGAAGCATAAGAACGCCGGATAGAAGAACAGAAGATGGGTTTACTTTATCCAGGCCGGCATACTTAGGTGCTGTACCGTGAGTTGCTTCAAAGATAGCATGTCCGCTGTCGTAGTTGATGTTGGCACCAGGAGCGATTCCAATTCCACCAACCTGTGCAGCAAGTGCGTCAGATACATAGTCACCGTTAAGGTTCATTGTAGCTACTACATCAAACTCTTTCGGACGAGTAAGGATCTGCTGTAAGAAGATATCGGCAATAGAATCTTTAACGATAATTTTGCCGGCAGCTTCTGCTTCAGACTGAGCTTTGTCTGCAGCTTCACGACCGCTCTCTTCTGTGATTTTGTCATATTCAGCCCATGTGAATACTTTATCGCCGAATTCTTTCTCAGCAAGCTCGTAGCCCCACTTTTTGAATCCGCCTTCTGTAAACTTCATGATGTTTCCTTTGTGAACAAGCGTTACACTCTTACGTCCTTCGTCCAGTGCGTACTGAATAGCAGAGCGGACAAGACGGTGTGTTCCTTCTTCGGACACAGGCTTGATTCCGATTCCGGAAGTTTCAGGGAAACGGATTTTCGTTGCCCCAAGCTCGTCGCGCAGGAAGCTGATCAGCTTTTTCGCATCCTCTGAGCCTTTTTCATATTCAATACCAGCATAGATATCCTCAGAGTTTTCACGAAAGATAACCATATCTGTATCTTCAGGACGCTTTACAGGAGATGGTACTCCTTCGAACCAGCGAACCGGACGTACACATGCAAAAAGATCAAGCTCCTGACGAAGGGCTACGTTTAATGAACGGAAACCTCCGCCGATTGGAGTTGTTAAAGGACCTTTGATTGCGATGAAGTATTCACGGATTGAGTCAAGTGTTTCATCCGGAAGCCACTCACCTGTCTGATCGAATGCTTTCTGACCTGCAAGTACTTCTTTCCACTCAATTTTCTTTTCGCCATTGTATGCTTTATCTACAGCTGCCTCAATAACGCTTGAAGCCGCTGCCCAAATATCAGGACCAATTCCGTCTCCTTCGATGTAAGGAATGATTGGATTGTTCGGTACGTTTAGTACCCCGTTGTTTACTGAAATACGTTCTGCCATTTGTAAAGACCTCCTAATGTCATTCAGTATGTATGAAAGAAAAATGCACACCTCTACCTCTTTCGTCACTGAGGCGGCTTTTTCCTTCATTTCTTATGATTAATGTTTCTTTATCGTTTGTCAATCGGTACCCATGCTTGTTTGTCAGGACCTACATATTCTGCACGAGGACGGATCAGACGGTTGTTGTCGTACTGCTCAAGGATGTGTGCAAGCCATCCGGATACACGGCTTACTGCAAAGATAGGCGTGAACAAGTCATGTTCAATCCCCAGGCTGTGATAAACGGAAGCGGAATAGAAGTCTACGTTTGGAAGCAGACCTTTTTCACTTGTAACGATCTCGTCAATCTTCACGCTCATCTCATACCACTTGGATTCACCTGTAATCTTCGTAAGCTGACGGCTCATTTCTTTCAGGTGTTTCGCGCGAGGGTCACCGTCTTTGTAAACGCGGTGGCCGAAGCCCATGATCTTTTCTTTGTTCTCAAGTGCTTTATGAATGTATTCTTCTACTTTATCTTCGTCACCAATTTCTGAGAGCATCGCCATTACGCGCTCGTTGGCACCACCGTGAAGCGGTCCTTTCAGTGCTCCGATTGCTGCTGTAACACCGGAGTATACATCAGAAAGTGTGGCTACACATACACGTGCAGTGAATGTGGATGCATTCAGTTCGTGATCGGCATGAAGAACGAGAGCTTTGTTGAATGCTTCAATTGACGTTTCATCCGGCTCCTCACCGTCCAGCATGTAAAGAAAGTTTGCTGCATAGCTCAGTTCCGGTTTAGGTGCAATTGGTTCTTTTCCTTCGCGGATACGGGCAAATGCAGTCACAATCGTAGGCATTTGCGCCTGAAGCTTCATGGCTTTTTTACGATTTGCCTCTTCAGACATCTCGTCCGCATCTTCATCAAACAAAGCCAGATTCGAAACCGCAGTACGTAAAGCTGCCATTGGATGTACTTTATCAATTGGATACGTTTTCAATTGCTCCAGTACTTCAGAAGGAACTGCGGAATATCCATTCAGTTCTTTTGTAAAAGACTCAAGCTCCTCTTTTGTAGGCAGCTTGTGATACCAAAGCAGATAAACAACTTCTTCAAACGTTGCATAATCAGCCAGATCATCAATGTTATATCCGTTATACGTTAAAACTCCGTCAATAATGGAACTTACGCTGGATGTTGTTGCTACAATACCTTCCAAACCTTTTGTCGTACTCATACCAACCTCTCCTTTAGTTCATTATTTTTTATGGGAACTAAATACTTTATTCCCTTAACGATTCTTCAAAAACCTTCATCTGTTGTGGATCATAAAAGCTTTAAATAAAAGCCCCAGCGGATCAGAGCATGGAGGGAGATATCACAATATCTTATTTGTAATGTTTTTTTAAAATAACAATTACTGCGTGCTTCCCTTTAGCATTCACCTATGTAGGAAATATCCTCCCAAAAATAGAAAGCGTTTTCGAGAATGTTTTTGAAGACCGTAACTACTGTTATTTATTTATTGTTTTTCAACAGTCAACTAACATTATAACGATTTTCAACAACTTTGTGAACTTTAAATTATCAAATCAAGGCAAGATTCTAACTTATACTATTATTTTAATTTGTTTGACACTTCACGTACAGTAACGATATTACCCACCCATCGACGTAAAAAATGACACGATCCTCATCGCCATATAGGCAATTCCGGCGCCAATGAGAGGTCCTACTGCGACGCCGTTAAAAAGGGCTACGGCAAGGATGGTGCCAAAAACAAGGGCTGCAGTAATATGGGGATCGTTCTGAAGAAGTTCAACACCGTTGGCTGCAATAACAGCAACAAATATCCCTGCTCCCAGAGCAATCCAGGCATAGGAGGATTTCATCGCTCCTGTAAGCTCTTTAAAACCAATCTCCCCTGTTACAATCGGTACGAGGACGGCGATCGTAATAATGGTCACGCCAATATGAATTCCCTTTTGCTGCAATAGCGGAAAGGCCTTATCTCCCAACCCGACCCATTTAAGAACAAGCAGTACTGCAACTGCAATAATTAAAGACTGGTTTTTCGCAATTAACCCTATACCTAATAAAATTATCATAAAAATAGTTGCTGGTGTTAACATATCAATTCTCTCCTCGCAGTACAAGCCGGCATGTCTTCCCATTTCTTCTCATAGATTAATGAAGAGAGGAGGACTGGACTATGATTAAATCAGGCGCCCCTTTAATTCGATCCGGACTTATTATTCTTTATTCATTCATGTTCCTTGTGGCAGGCTATATTATCATCCGTTTTCTCTACCCTTTTGTAATCGGGTTTATCCTGGCTCTTCTTCTTTTGCCGTTCGTGAACAAAGTGGAAAGATGCTTTGGATGGTCACGTTCTCTTTCAGTTATTCTTGCTATGGCCGGCCTTATACTCATTTTGATTACTTTTACTACAGTGGCAGCAGTCGAAATCGCAAATGGACTTATTTACCTTTCCGGGGTGCTCCCTGACTATATTAAAAATACCGCATCTACCGTTGAACAATGGATCACAACGTCACTGCTTCCGGTGTATGACCGAATCAATCATCTTGTCCTGTCTCTTGATACAAGCCAGCAGGAGACCGTTGTGAGCTCCATACAGTCAATTACAGCTGACGTAACACAAAGAGCCAGTGAGTTCATCCAGCTCGTCTTTAACGGTCTGGCTGATCTTCTCCTGAGTCTGCCCAACACGATTACCATTCTCTTATTTTCCCTGTTATCTGCTTTTTTTATCGCAAAAGACTGGCCTCTTATTCTCAGCTGGTATGAAAGGCTTGTTCCTTTGCATGGAGTAACGTATGTAAAAAAAATAACGGACGAATGGAGAAAAGCCATATCCGGCTATGTTCTCGCCCAGGTTATTCTAGTGGGTATGACCGGAGTGATCGTTCTCATCGCCCTTCTCATCCTTGGTGTAAAGCATGCCATTACCACAGCTGTTCTCATCGCCCTTGTAGATGTACTTCCTTATTTAGGAACCGGGATCGTTTTTATCCCTTGGATACTGTACAGTTTTTTCTCCGGCGACTGGTTCATGTCCATTGGTTTAAGTGTCATATACGGCATCGTAGTCATTCAAAGGCAAATTGCAGAGCCTAAAGTTCTCTCGCGGCACATCGGCGTTCATCCACTGCCTCTTTTGATTACATTGTTCCTGAGTTATCAGCTGCTCGGGTTTGCCGGACTCCTTCTCGGACCGATGATTCTGATCGTTTTGCAGTCCCTCGTTAAAGCAGGCGTGGTGCAAGGGGTTGTGTCGTATATTATGAACGGAAAGTGAAGACGCCCTTGAAGCAGGTAATCAATAAAGATAAAGAAAACCGGCTGAAAATACAGCCGGTTTCTTTATGCAGCTAAAACTTGCGTCCTCTGTAGAAGACAACATTCCCCGATCGGATTGAACGCTCAAACATACGTTGCAGAAAGCCTTTGAAGATCGCTCTCGTCTGAGGGAACAAAAGGAAGAACCCTAATGCATCGGTAATAAAACCCGGTGTGAGAAGAACGACTCCTCCTACCAGAATACAAATGCCGTCCAGGAGGACCCCGCTCGGCATCTGCCCCTGGGCGCTTTGCATCTGAGCTGTACGGATGGCATTTAAGCCTTCTTTTTTAGCAAGAGCTGCTCCAAGTATTCCTGTTGCAATTATGAGTAAAATAGTGGGAATGATCCCGATTGTATTTCCTGACAGGACCAGCACACCAATTTCTAATGCGGGTACAACAATAAGTAAAAGCAGAAAAATCTTTCCCATAACGACCGTCTCCTTTGGTTGTGTATCATAAGCACGTTTTGTGTGAGACGTACATAATTGAGTACCCTTCTATTTTATCGATTTTCAAAGCGGTTGTCGAGGATCGCTCATGCAGATGAATATAGTGCTGTGAGTAAGCAGTGTCTTGTATTTTAAAAATCTTAAGTTACAGGGCTATGCCGGGGTCTGATTGTGCCCTCAAAATTAAAAAAGCAAGATTTCAAGGTGCGATTCACGCCTGCTTGTACCCTCAAATTCATAAATTCTCAGTTTCATGGCAGATATCTACGTCTATTTGAACCCTAAAAGAACCGGCTTTATAAAAACCGGTTCTTTAACATTATTGAGTATTACAGGACACTCGCCACACCTTTGTAGATGTTGCCGTGGCTTCCGTCAACAGTAATTTCGTCTCCGTCTGTGAAGAGGTCTGTTGCACCTTCTACACCTACGATGACAGGGATCCCGAGGTTCAGGCCGACTACCGCTGCGTGGGAGGTAAGTCCGCCCTGCTCTGTAACAACAGCTGCAGCTTTTTCAAACGCATCCATCATGTCACGGTCAGTGCTTGTTGTGACAAGAATCGCATCCTGCTCCATTTTTGCAAGTGCTTCTTTACCGTCTTTGGCAATAACCACTTTTCCGGATCGTGTTTTACGGCCGATTCCCTGACCTTTTGCAGCAACTTCACCGACAACATGAACTTTCATAATGTTCGTTGTTCCTCTTTCACCCACTGGTACACCGGCAGAGATGATAACAAGATCTCCGTGGTTTACAAGGCCTGACTTAAGGGATTCTTCTACAGCTGAAGAAAGCATTTCATCTGTTGTTGTAGCCTTAGGCCCCAATTGAGGGTGAACGCCCCAAACAAGGCAAAGAGAGCGGCATACACGCTCGCTGTGTGTAATGGCAACAATCGGGCTCTCAGGACGGTATTTAGAGATCATACGAGCTGTGTGGCCGCTTTCTGTAGCCGTTAAGATCGCAGAAGAGTTTAGGTTTAACGCTGTGTGGGCAACAGACTGACTGATGGAGTCTGTAATTGTATGCTCACTTTCTTTGCTGCGGCGGCGGAGAATTTCTTCATACTTCAGAGCCGTCTCAGCTTTTTTAGCAATGTTATTCATTGTCTGTACAGATTCTACAGGGTACGTTCCTGCAGCCGTTTCACCGGAAAGCATGATTGCATCTGTACCGTCAAAGATCGCGTTTGCTACGTCACTTGCTTCCGCTCGTGTAGGGCGTGGGTTGCGCTGCATGGAATCAAGCATTTGAGTCGCTGTGATGACAGGCTTGCCGAGGCGGTTACATTTTTTAATCAATTCTTTTTGTACAAGAGGAACATCTTCCGCCGGGATTTCCACACCAAGGTCACCACGGGCCACCATAAGGCCGTCAGACACTTCAAGGATTTCATCGATGTTGTCGACGCCTTCCTGGTTTTCGATCTTAGGAATGATTTGAATGTGAGAAGCATTATGTTTTTCAAGAAGTTCGCGGATCTCAAGAACGTCCGATGCACGGCGAACGAAAGATGCAGCAATAAAGTCAACGTCCTGCTCGATACCGAACACAATGTCGTTGGCATCTTTTTCAGTGATACCAGGCAGATTTACACTTACTCCCGGCACGTTAACACCTTTTTTGTTTTTCAAAACGCCACTGTTTACAACTTCTGTTACAAGTTCACCGTCACCGATAGACTTCACGCGAAGTTCAATTAAACCGTCGTCCAACAGAAGAACAGAACCTTCGTGAACGTCGTCGATAAGACCCGGGTAAGTAACCGAGATCTTAGAAGCGTTCCCTACTACTTCAGTCATGGAAACGATGACTTCAGAACCACGCTCAAGCTCAGCTTGTCCGCCTTCAAGGGTCTGTGTACGGATCTCAGGTCCTTTTGTATCAAGAAGAATCGCAACCTTCTTCCCTGCTTTTTCAGCCGCTGAACGGATATTCTGAATACGTGCGCCGTGCTCTTCATAGTCACCGTGTGAAAAGTTCAGACGGGAAACGTTCATTCCTGCATCAATCAGGCTGGACAGTTTTTCAATAGACTCACTTGCCGGTCCAATCGTACATACAATCTTTGTTTTTCTCATTCGTAAATCCTCCTCAAATTTCCTGTTACCATTTCTTTACCGTACGAAAGCCAGGACAACGGAGTCCCAGCTGGCTGTACGTGTATGACTAAATTGAAAGTTCCTGAGACAGTTGGTACATCTCTTCATCAACGGTGTGCTCTCTTGATAGGGCTTCGTCGATGTCATGGGAAACAAGCTTGTTACTTTCAATACCCACCATCTGTCCCTGCTGGCCGTTTAAGAGAAGCTCCACTGCCTTGGCACCGAGACGGCTTGCCAGCACACGGTCAGCTGCTGTTGGTGATCCGCCGCGCTGGATGTGACCAAGAACAGTAACCCGTGTTTCGAAGTTAGTCTTATCCTGTATCTCTCTTCCAATATCAACGCCTGAGCCTACACCTTCAGCTACAAGAATAATACTGTGTTTTTTACCACGGTCAGCCCCGCGCTTAAGACGATTCACAATGTCATCCATGTTGTAGTCAACTTCGGGAATGAGGATCGTTTCTGCACCATCTGCAAGACCTGCCCATAGTGCAAGGTCCCCTGCATCCCGGCCCATCACTTCCACAACGTATGTACGTTCGTGGGATGTAGCCGTATCACGGATTTTATCAATGGCATCAATAACGGTATTTAATGCCGTATCAAAGCCAATCGTAAAATCTGTACCGGATATATCATTGTCAATCGTACCAGGTACTCCGATCGTCGGGAAGCCGTGTTCCGTCAGTTTACGGGCACCCTGGAAGGAGCCGTCTCCGCCGATGACAACAAGGCCGTCGATACCAAACTTGTTTAGTTGTTCGATACCCTTCTTCTGGCCTTCCATCGTTTTAAATTCTTCACATCTTGCTGTATAAAGCATTGTTCCGCCGCGGTGGATGATGTCACCTACAGAACCTAGTTCCAGTTTTTTAATTTGTCCGCTGATCAACCCTGCATACCCCTGGTAAATTCCGTAGACCTCCAGGTCATGGTAGATTGCTTTACGAACAACTGCACGAATGGCTGCGTTCATTCCGGGTGAGTCCCCGCCACTTGTTAAAACTCCAATGCGCTTCATTCGCTTCATTCACCTCTTCATTAATCTTTTATATGAGAAAGCTTGCTTGTAATCGGGACAAAAGTTCCACATCTTTATCCTAAGCTTTTCTTATACTATCCTTGATTGACGTTTATACTCGTATCGCAGTAATAAAAATAACACTTTCAAAACCTTATAGCAATAGACATCCACAGGCAAACAAAACAGCCGTCCCGTCGGGGGATGGCTGTTTTCCTTAATTGACGCTGTTGGTACCGTTTACATAGTCATATTGTCCAATGTTATTAAATTTTTCGTAACGTTTTTGAACAATTTCTTCTTCTTTTACTTCTGCAAGTTCCTCGAGAGCACTTGTAAGTGTTTCATCAATATACGCTGCCTGCTTCTCCACATCACGGTGAGCTCCACCCCGGACTTCCGTAATGATGCCATCAATGAGATCGAGTTCTTTTAAATCAGGCGCCGTAATTTTCATTGTTTCTGCTGCACGCTGCGCCTGACCGGCATCCTTCCATAAAAGGGCTGCTGCACCTTCAGGAGAAATGACAGAATAAGTGGAATTCTCCAGCATGTAGATACGATCTCCTACACCAAGTGCAAGCGCACCGCCACTTCCACCTTCACCGATGACAACACAGATAACCGGAACGTTAAGATCAGCCATTTCAATCAGATTTCTGGCGATCGCCTCGCTCTGTCCTCTTTCTTCTGCTGCCATACCAGGGTAAGCCCCTTTTGTATCGATGAAATTAATGATCGGACGCTTAAACTTTTCAGCCTGTTTCATAAGACGCATCGCTTTACGGTAGCCTTCAGGATGAGGCATTCCGAAATTACGGCGAAGGTTTTCCTTCGTCCCTTTTCCCCGCTGATGACCGATAACGGTTACAGGGCGTCCCTTGTATTTTGCAATACCTCCGACAATCGCTTCATCATCGCCGTAGAGTCTGTCGCCATGAAGCTCCAGAAAATCCGTAAACAGGCGCTCGATGTAATCAAGCGTGGTTGGTCTGTTGTTGTGCCTTGCAATCTGTACACGGTTCCAGGGACTCATGTTGCCGTAGATGTCTTCTTCGAGCTGCTCCATACGGGCTTCCAGCTTTTCTATTTCACCTGACAGATCGATTCCTTTTTCTGCAGTAAATGCTTTCAGTTCAGAGATTTTTCCTCTTAGTTCCGTTATTGGTTTTTCAAAAGGTAAGTCTTCAGCCATGATTACACCTCCTGTTCGTTGGGCTCAAGCTGCTCTTTCACTGCTTCCTCACTTAAGGGTGAGTGGATGCTCAGTATTGTTTTAAGGGTTTCCTTCAATTCTTTTCGTTCAACGACACGATCCAGCTGGCCGTGCTTTAGAAGGAATTCTGCCGTCTGAAAATCCTCAGGAAGCTCCTGACGAATCGTCTGTTCAATGATCCTTCTTCCGGCAAAGCCAATCAATGCCTTAGGTTCAGCCAGGTTAATGTCACCCAGAGAAGCAAAACTTGCTGATACGCCCCCTGTTGTAGGGTGAGTCATAACTGATATAAATAAGTTTCCTGCATTACTCAACCGGTTGAGAGCTGTGCTCGTCTTTGCCATCTGCATAAGACTGAAAACACCTTCCTGCATTCTCGCACCCCCGGAAGCTGCAAATAAAATAAACGGCTTGTCCTCTTCGATGGCACGTTCTATGGCACGGTTGATCTTCTCTCCCACAACCGAGCCCATGCTTCCCATCCGGAAGCGTGCATCCATAACACCTACGACAGCCGGATATCCGTCAATCTTTCCTTTCCCAGTAACAATCGCTTCATTAAGACCTGTTTTCTCCCGGTCAGCCTTTGACTTTTCCTGATAGGATGGAAAATTAAGCGGATCCTTTGCAATAATATCGTGATCAAATTCCTCGAATGTTTCCGGGTCAAATATTGTATCCATACGGTCATAAGCAGTAAGTCTGTGGTGAAAGCCGCAAGAATCACAGACACTCAGATTTTTCTTCAGTTCTTTTGTATACATAATACTTTTACACTGTGGACATTTCGTCATTAACCCTTCAGGAACTTCCTGCTTGGCTTCTTCCGAAGGTATCGTTGCATACTTTTTTTTCTTTGAAAAAAGATCCCGTAACACATTTCTCACCTCTTTTTATCCATATCTGAAACATCAGTGCAGTTAACCCCGGCATTATACAGGCGAAAGACACCATAACTGATCACTGCATATTACCATGAAACCTCGCATTTATTGAAAGCCCGTCTAAATTCACCAGGTAATGATTATTCATTTCGTGTTTGCCGCAGGCCCGTTACAGTTCAGCATTATTAATATAGAAGTAATCGTAAATTTTTTCCATCATAACACTGTCTGTTGGGCAAGTTCAAGTTTATTCCTGCTTTGAATATCGGCATAATAAGTTTAAAAACGACTGTTTTCGAGATGATGACGAAGGCACTGAACAGCCTTGTCCTCATTCTTTGAACAGATCGCTTCATAGATCGCTTCGTGTTCATGAATCGCATCTTCAGTTCTTCCCCTTCTCGAAAGGGATTCTCTGAGTGCAACCTTGCTGTATTCCACCAAGGGACGCCAGATATTCAGCATTAAATGATTATGACAGGATTCTACAAGCGCCTTATGAAAAAGGTAATCTTCTTCTACTGGTATATATCCATCAGCCCAGGTTGCTTTTGATTCATCTATTAATGTTTTCAGTTTTTCCAGCTGCTTTTCAGTTGCTCTTCTGCAAGCAAGCCGGACAGCTTCTATTTCGATAATGGCACGGGTTTCCGTTACATCTTTGCGCGCCCGTGTTTCTCTTAAAAAGAAACCGGCCAGTATTTCTGCCAGCCGGTGCCCTCCTGCCCGCTGTATAAAGGTTCCTTCACCTTTACGGGTCTCAATGAGATCGAGGAGTTCCAGCGCCCGAAGCGCTTCTCTTACAGAAGACCGGCCTACCTGAAGTCTTTCAGCAAGCTCCCGTTCCGAGGGAAGTTTATCTCCAGGAAGGAGGTTATCTTCATGGATGATATGATCTAGCTCTTTTAAGATATTAAGATATACTTTATTAGCTGGTGAGGTCATTTACGACCACCTGCTTTCATTCACTATTAGGGAGACGCGGGTGTCTCAGTCATCCTTACAGACCGGCCGGTGCATCATACACATCCCAGTCCCGTATAAATAAACCGGAGAGAAGCTGCTGCAAACACTACAGATGAGGCTGGGACAGAAGTGTTTTAGTCCACGAGAATCCGAACGAATAAAACGCGCTGCAATAAACCGCTCCTGAAATATACTTCGCTTTCCGCGGGAAGGTGGTGAGCCTCCTCCAGCTTTCCTGCCTCTTCCTCTGCCAGCTAACCTTTGCAGCTGTCTGCGTCGAAGCAACTCGCCGCGTACTCATGAAGGAAATGCTCGTCACTCCGGGGTCTCACCTTTGCTTTTCATCCCGCAGGAGCCTGCGTATATTTTATCCGCTATATCAGCGCATTGTTTGGATTGAGCTAAACACTTTCTTTATATTCCAACCTCATCTTCACATCTGTTTATTTTGATTCGTCGATCATTGTAAGCTGCTGTGTTTTTTTCTCTACGTCGTCAGGGTTTACCTTTCGTCTGGCAACACCTGTTTCCATTGCCGCCACAGCTACACTTTTCGCTACTGCAGGAGCAACACGGGGGTCAAATGGAGCCGGAATGACGTAATCTGTATTCAGCTCATTATCACCAACAAGACCGGCAATTGCTTTAACTGCTGCAACCTTCATCTCTTCATTGATATGTGTGGCATAAACATCCAGAGCTCCTCGGAAGATTCCAGGGAATGCGAGAACGTTATTTACCTGGTTAGGGAAATCAGAGCGTCCCGTACCAATCACACTCGCACCGGCTGCCTTCGCTTCATCAGGCATAATTTCCGGAGTCGGGTTTGCCATAGCAAAGATAATCGGATCCGGGTTCATGCTCTCAACCATCTCTTTTGTCAGTGCCCCTTCAACAGATACACCAATGAAGACATCCGTATCTTTAATAACGTCTTTTAAGCTTCCATCAAGCTTTCCTTTGTTAGTAACCTGGGCCATTTCATGCTTCAGGTCGTTCATCCCTGATGAGCGGCCTTCAAAAATAGCTCCTCTCGAATCACAAAGAATAATTTCCTTGCATCCCATGCTCAGTAGAAGCTTAATAATCGCAATTCCTGCAGCACCTGCTCCGTTAACCACCACTTTGATCTCTGCCATGGATTTTCCGGTAATCTTGAGGGCATTCAGCAGGCCGGCAGCTGTTACAATCGCTGTTCCATGCTGATCGTCGTGGAATACAGGAATATTCATTTCTTTTTTGAGGCGCTCCTCAATCTCGAAACATCTTGGAGCAGCAATATCTTCAAGGTTTACGCCGCCAAAAGTCGGCTCCATCAATTTTACGGTTTGTACAATTTCATCTACGTCATTTGTATTTAAACAAATCGGAAAAGCATCAACGCCGGCGAATGATTTAAACAGCACCGCTTTTCCTTCCATTACCGGCAGAGAAGCTTCCGGGCCGATATTTCCTAATCCAAGAACGGCAGTACCGTCTGAAACAACGGCAACCATGTTACCTTTCATGGTGTATTCGTAAACTGACTGCGGATCTTCGAAAATGGCTTTACATGGTTCTGCAACGCCAGGTGAATAGGCCAGTGACAAGTCTTGTGCATTTTTTACTGCCACTTTTGATACTGTCTCGAGCTTCCCTTTATGCACCCGGTGCATATGTAAAGCTTCTTCTCGTAAAGTCGCCATTCTTCCACTCCTTTTTTCATAATGATTCCTTATTAATGTAAGGTGCGGCAGGGCTGACCCAGCCTTCCTTTATTCCAAATAGTGGTCTGACCACTTCGTGAACAACTTATATTATAACAAATCCATTCCAGAGATACACCTATTCTTGTCTAATAACGATGTTTTTTTCACCGAGGAGGTCCTTAAGGCGTATAAGCAGGCTTTCGTCACCCGATACAGACCATTCCTCATTAAGGCGGTACACCTTTTTTACCTCCTCATCATACAGGACAACGCGTACTTCACCAGGGTCATCCTTCAACATCCTTTTTAGCCTGTCACGGTAGCCCGGGTCCTGATGGTCCCCGTCAAGTTTTACATATAGTACCTTCCCTGCCTTTTGTTTAAATGATTTCTTTAGATTTTCAAGAAGTGTCATCTTGTCTGCATTAATTTTGAGCTGGCCGTTATGATAGCTTGTTCGCCCTTCTATAAATAACAGTTCACCTTTATTTACGACAGAACGGTATTTTTCGAAAATCTTTGGAAAAAGCGTAATCTCTGCTTCCCCAGTCTCGTCAGTGAGCTGCATAAAAGCCATTTGCTGTCTTTTTTTTGTTTTAATGACTTTCACATCTTCAATGAGGCCTGCAAGACGTACAACTTTGCCTTCATCGCTGTTTTCCAGTGTATGTTTCACAGTTGACCTCTGATACTCTTCAAGGGTATCGCCATAGGAATGGACAGGGTGATTTGTTGCGTAGAATCCGAGTACCTGCTTCTCAAATTGCAGTTCCTCCTGATCTCCAAAAGGAGGCACATCGAAATAATCGGGCTTTACAACATCTTCATCAAACAAAGCCGTTCCCTTTTGTGATCTCGATTCGTTTAATTTCGCCCCATATTCCATTGCTGCATCAAGATTGGCTAAAAGACCGGCACGATGAATACCGAATTCATCACAGGCCCCTGATACAATCAAGGCTTCAAGTGCCCGTTTTGGAAGGTGGCGCGGCGCAATACGGGCACACAGGTCAAATAAATCCTGAAACGGCTCCTTCGCTCTTTCTTCAAGGATAGCCTGGATAGCCTGAACACCAACGTTTTTTACAGCTGCTAACCCAATCCAGATCTCATTTCCAATTGCTTTGAAGCGTGCACTGCTCTCAATGACGGAAGGGCCTTTAACTTTGATCCCTTTTCTTCTTGCTTCCGCTATATATTCCGCCATTTTCTCCTGATGATGAATCACACCGGACAAAAGGGCAGTAAGAAAGGACGTTGGATAATTTGCTTTCAGGTAAGCCAGCTGATAGGCAATGATGCTGTATGCAACAGCATGACTGCGGTTAAATCCATAGTCGGCAAAACGGACAATCAGATCGTATACACCATCTGCTTCCTTTGCTGAATAGCCGTTCTTTGTTGACCCTCCAACAAATTGGGCCCTGCCCTTTTCAAGGACTTCCCGCTTTTTCTTCCCTACAGCCCGGCGGAGAATGTCTGCCTCTCCAAGAGAAAAGCCGGCCATTCGGGAAGCAATCTGCATGATCTGCTCCTGATAAATGAGCACACCGTATGTTTTCTCAAGAATCGGCTTCAGGTCAGCGTGAGGATAGGTGACCTTCTCAAGCCCGTGTTTACGTTTAATATAAACAGGAATGTTTTCCATCGGTCCCGGTCTGTAGAGCGCGTTAACCGCTACGATATCTTCAAATTCAGTCGGTTTCAGACGTTTTAGGACGCTCCTCATGCCAGAGGATTCGAGCTGAAACACACCGCTTGCATCCCCTTCTGAGAGCATGGAAAAGGTGTTTTTGTCATTAAAGGGAATCGCTTTTATATCAATCGTCTCTCCATGGTCTTCCTTGATAAGCTCTGTAATGTTTTTTATGAAGCTCAAGTTCCTGAGACCAAGGAAGTCCATTTTCAGGAGTCCCAGTTCTTCAAGTATCCCCATCGGATACTGTGTAAGGTTGATGTCATCGTTACCGGTTTGTACCGGGACTATATCTGTAAGTTTATCTCTGCTAATTACAACACCGGCTGCATGAACGGATGTGTGGCGTGGGAGACCTTCAATTTCCACAGCTATACTGAAGAGCTCGTCCAATTCCTCATGTTCCTCTAAAAGCTTTGAGATTGCAGGTACGTCTTTTTTTGCTTCGTGTAATTTTATATTGGGCTTTGAAGGGATGAGTTTAGCCAGCCTGTCAATGAGCTTTTGCGGGGTCTGCATTACCCGTCCCCCATCTCTTAATGCTGCTTTTGCCGCTAATGTTCCGAATGTGATGATTTGTGCCACATGGTCCCGCCCATACTTCTGGGCCACATAACGGATAACTTCATCTCTCCGGTCATCGGGGAAATCAATATCGATATCAGGCATTGATACACGCTCCGGGTTCAGGAAACGCTCAAAGAGTAACTCATACTGTATGGGATCTACATCGGTAATTTCGAGAACATAAGCGACGAGGGAACCTGCCGCTGATCCCCGGCCAGGGCCTGTGAGCATTCCCTGTGTGTGGGCATAGTCCATAAAATCCCAGACTATCAGAAAGTAATCATCGTAATTCATGCTGTGAATAACAGAAAGCTCATAGTCAAGACGCTCCCACACTCCCTGTCCGGGTGTGTCTCCGTATCGCTTTGCAATTCCTTCTTCGCACTTTTTCCGCAGGTAGCTTCCGGCAGACTCCCCTTGTGGAACAGGATACTCAGGGAGTACCTGATTCCCTAAATCAATCTCCACATTACACATGTCTGCGATATGTACTGTCGCTTCCAACGCTTCGGGCCAGCCGCGAAAGAGCCGGGCCATTTCATCCTGCGTCTTTAAATAATAGTCATCAGAAGAAACTGGAGCAGGAAGCTCTTCAAGTGTTACTCCCCTCCCGATCGCCTGGACAACGCGGTGGGCTCTGGACTGTTCAGGGAAAACAAACTGAACATGGTTGGAAGCCACAAACTGAATCTTGTTATCCGATTCTTTCCGCCATTTGTTTAACGCAAGAAGCAGCTCTTTTTCCTCGGCACGGTTATGGCTTTGAACTTCTGTAAAGACGTGTCCCTTTCCAAAAAGGTCCTCTAAAGCAAATAAAGTTTCTGACGCTCCTTCCAGATTTCCCTCAGAGACCAGATGCTGGAGTATCCCTCCTTCAAAAGGAGATATGGCTACAATACTTTCTTTTGTTATGGCGTTCAGGGCCGATACCGGCAGAACCGGCCTGCCTTTCTCCGCATGCTCATAAGCCAGTGCTGTAAGTTTCATTAGTTCTCTTAATCCTGTTTTGTTCCTGGCTAGCAGGATGATCTGAAAGAGCGTGTCCCCCCGGCTCTTAGCAGTCAATTCAACCCCTAAAAGAGGTTTGATTCCCCGGCTGTAACATTCCTTGTAAAAAGGAACCGCTCCGTACATTCCATTTTTATCAGTCAGGGCAAGGGCAGTCATGTTAAGCTCCTTCGCTCTGCGGGTGAGGTCTTTTATTTTTCCGGCTCCGTACAAAAAACTGTATTCACTGTGGACATGGAGATGAACAAAACTCACTGCCACCCCTCCTTTCACGTAAAATCTTTCTTCTATTGTAACGCAAACAAATGTTTGTGACACCCGGAATGATTATCTATCATAAGTTTAATGAATTGCCATAGACATGTAGTAATGGTTGGACAAAACCAGTCCGGGGGGATGGACGATGGATAAAGATTTTCTTGCAACGTTAATCATTGATTACTTTGTTGCATTCGGTGTCATTATAGGCGGATCAATTGTGGGGGGAATCGGTGCCTACCTTATTGGAAAACCGCCAATGTCTATTATGTATGACCTTGCTTCAAGCCTTAAGATATGGGCGCTTGTTGCTGCAATCGGCGGAACATTCGATGCCATCAGCAGCCTGGAACGGGGAATTTTTGAAGGAACCCATGCGGATATTTTCAAAACGCTCGTGATGATCTTTGCAGCATTATGCGGTGCACACAGTGGTACGGTAATTATTCAATGGATAACCCAGGAGGGAATTAAATGAGAGTCCCCCCTTTTTATCATGATAAAAGCTGGCAGCGATTTTTCGCCGGAGTCATCTTAGGTATGCTAATCGGGTGGCTCTTTTTTTTATACAATTTTGGTTATGTCCACGAGCATTTGAGGATGGAAATCGGAAAGCAGCGCTCCTTGATTGAGAGCCATGAAAAAACAATTGAGATCTTGCGGAAAGATTCCGATGAACAAAATAAGCAGCTTCAGCAGATGCTGACGGTTCAGGAAATTAAAATCAACTTTTTGAACGAATCAGAAGTGAACCTCAGTGAACTTACCCTTTTCGAATTAAAAGGTGCAGTAGAGAGCGAGCTTGAACTAGTAAGAAATAAAAGCCTTGAAAACGTACACCTGTCTAAAGAAGTTCTGAAAAAGGCGATTGAGAATAAACGGTACGGGATCAATGAAAAGTACTATCAGTTGAAAATTGAAAATACAACGATATACTCGGTATTAGAGCTTGATATCTCCATTCATGCTGCTGAATAAAAGCTTATGGCAATTTCATGAACGATTTACCAAAATACGTTATTTCCGTGCAGGAAGGTGTATAATGAAAGTAAGAACAAAACACCTTGGACCACTGGTCATCTGTCACGGCTTTAATGAAGTTGCATAGATTACAATAGTGAGAAGGAGGTAGTTTGCAATGAAAATCATGAGCACAAGTAAATTAGCCAAAGAAAAGGTACAAAAAATTCAAGCTGGATTTTCCGCTTTCGCTGAAACCCACGAAGTAACTGACCTCATTCGAAAAGAAATTAAAAGCATGGGTCTTGATGTCATTGAAGAAAAAACCGAACACGGATCCTGGTTTATTCCTAAAAAAAGAGCGTGACACAGCTGATTATCAGCTGTGTCCGCTCTTTCTTTCACTTTATAACGTACATATTTGCCATAATAAGGCTGTATTATATCACAAACTAGGTTACTCCGACTCAGTACATATCTGATCCAGCTCTTCAAGGAGGCGTTCCGCTTCCTCCCAGGAATATACAGTTGCACCGGAGGCCATGGGGTGTCCTCCGCCATTGTAGCGTGCAGCAAGGTCATTAATAACCGGTCCCTTAGAACGAAGACGAACACGAATCTCCTCCTCTTCTTCTACAAAGAACACCCATGCCTTCACATCTTTTAACGTCGAAAAAGAATTGACGATGCTTGCCGTCATCCCTGCATCCACTTTGTACTCTTTTAAAATCTCTGCCGGAAGCTTAATAAAAGCAGCCCCGGACGGTTTCAATTCAACCTGTGAGAGAACGTAGCCTTCCATACGTACAAGGTCGATGTTTTTTTCGTACATGGCATTGTACAGCTCCGGACGTGAAAAATCCCCTTCAATCAGCTTCCCTGCCCAGTAAAACGTTCGTTTTGTTGTGTTCGGATGACGAAAACGTCCTGTATCACCAACGATACCGGCATACAACAGCCGACTCGCTTCATCACTGAGTACGGCACCGTCCTCCTGCCATACTCCGTACAGCTCACAAATCATTTCTGATGTAGAGCTTGCTGTGATATCCACCCAGGATAAATCGCCGTACACATCCACTTCAGGATGATGGTCGATCTTAATCAGGAATTCTCCCAGCTCATAGCGCTGATCGTCAACCCGGGGCAAATTAGCAGTATCACAGACAATAACAAGTGCCCCTTTGTAGTCATCGTCTTTAATTTTGTCCATCCCGGCAAGGTAAGTAAACTCACTGTCATCATCTCCTGCCAGCAATACTCTTTTTTCCGGGAAGTTACTTATGATCAATTCTTTCAAACCCGACTGTGAACCGACCGCATCAGGGTCCGGTCTGACATGTCTATGTATAATAATCGTATGATACTTTTTTATTTTTTCAATAATCTTCTGTTTCATATTCGCTGCTCCAATCTGCAAATGAAGTGATTAGCTTAAGATTAGCTTACTTCGAGAGATTATACAATGCTGTGAACAGCCTTGATATCCCTTTAGTATATGTGCTATTTTTACTAAGAAAGAGTACGTGAATTTACAGCCGGCTCAACAGCTGTCTGATAAAGGAGATTTTTTATATGCTTATCCCGATTATCATCGTCGTTTCCTTCGTATTGTTTGTCTACTTTAAAGTTCAGCAGATGAAAGCACGAGGCCCTATGGAAAGTAAATGGTATTCCTCCAAATCAAGTATTGCTGTTGGTGTGGCTATCGGTACGTTTGGTCTTAATGCCATGATCAACCTTGGTACAACAGTAGCGACTGCTATTGGAGTGATCTTTATTATCTATGGTGGTATCAATGTCTTTTTTGGTATTCGTAACTATCGCGCCTTCCTGCCATATGCCAGAAAGGAAGCAGAAGAAATAAGAAAGCATGAATCGAAGGAACAGCCTGCTAAATAAACAAAAAAGATGGGGGTCTCCAACATGTTTTGGAGACCCCCTCTTTTTATTTCGTAAAAATGATACTGTTAACAACAATATATTACGCTACAGGCGGACGCTTTCCGCGGGCGGTTCTGGAACCTCCTCAACATGCTGCTTCTTCCACTGCGAGCCAGGCTCTGAAGTTTAATGCGTCGAAGCAACTCGATAATTATTGGTGATGTATACGCTCGTCGCTGTAGTCGCCGCCTTTCGCTCCATTTTTATCTTATATAACTTATCCAAATTGAAAAACTGACAAAAATCAAGAAGAAGACCTTCTCACAGCCGCATGAGAGGGTCTTCATTATTTTTGGCACTCGTTTTTTGGTAATAGGTTCAAAACCTTGAGGTGATTCCATCAAGCCGCTAATTCAGTGACATGTCTCCTTCTTTTTTCTAAACATTTTCCGCAGATACTGACTGATCAAAATCAGCGGTCAATAAGCTGGGCCATGAGCATGGCTTTCCCGACAATCTGGTTTTCGTGAAAAATTTCAACGTCCACCTTTCCAAATTTCCGTCCTACTTCAAGAACTCGGGGACAGACCTTCATTTCACTGTCGATCTGCACAGGTTTAATAAAGAAAAGAGTAATATTCTCAACCACAAGGTCGCCTTTTTTATATTTTCTCAGCGCCCGGCTTCCTGCTTCTGTCACAATAGTTGTCATAACGCCATAGGAAATGGTTCCGAGATGATTAGTCATCTGCGGGGTTACTTCAAGCCGGTACACATGTTCCTGCGGTGTAGAAACGTCCTCAAAATGACGTGTTACAAGATCTTCAATTGTTTCTCCGACCTGAGGCTGCCTTTGAATCATCTGAAGAGCCTTAAGAACGTCCTGGCGGCTGATCACCCCAAGAAGTCTCCGTCCCGAATCCGTTACAGGTAAAAGCTCAATCCCTTCCCAAACCATCCGGTGGGCAGCTGATGCGACAGACGTTTTCGATGTTACTGCAATTGGCTGCTTAGTCATTACTTTTTCAATTTCTACAAAAGGGCTTACTCCCATCACATCTTTGGCTGTGACCATGCCGAGAAGCTTCCCGTCCACTTCGTCAATAACGGGGTAACGGCTGTGGCTTGTCCGTTTATTCAGCTCATGCCACTTCTCTACCGTATGGCCATTGGTCATCAAGTATGTCTTATCAAAAGGTATGAGGATATCCTCAACCATCAGAATTTCTTTTTTAATAAGCTGGTCATAGATTGCACGGTTGATCATTGCAGCTACCGTAAAGGTATCATACGTAGTAGAGATGATCGGAAGTTCAAGTCTGTCTGCCAGTGCCTTCACTTCATCATTTGTATCGAACCCACCCGTAATAAGGACAGCAGCCCCTGATTCCAGTGCCATTTTGTGTACTTGTTCCCGGTTACCGACGATAAGAAGGTTCTCAGGTTCAACGTAACGCATCATGGCTTCTGCCTTCATGGCACCGATAACAAACTTGCTAAGTGTTTTATAAAGACCGTTTCTGCCTCCAAGAACTTGTCCATCGACTATGTTGATCACTTCAGCAAAAGTCAGCTTTTCAATATTTTCTTTTTGTTTCTTTTCTATTCTGATTGTGCCTACCCGCTCAATTGTACTTACAATGCCTTGATTTTCAGCGTCTTTAATCGCTCTGTAAGCTGTTCCCTCGCTCACCTGGAGGGCTTTGGCAACCTGCCTGACTGAGATTTTACTCCCCACATCCAGAGACCGGATATGCTGGAGGATCTGTTCGTGTTTTGTCATACCGCTATCCACCCCGAAAGAGCTGTTTCACTCTTATTTAGTAATCTGTACTAATACAAGTATACTCCGCCAGCTCTGGGGTTTCAAGGATATTAGGATGTTCCGCGCAGTTTTTTCCTGCCCCTGTTCTGATTCCTGCTTCCATAGGGAACAGCCTCTTCTTTACCATCGCTCCGCTCTTTGTCCCGTGCTGTAAGCCATCCGTATACATTCCCTCCGAGAACAATAAGAGCAAAACCCAGCCAGGCATAGGCAAAATAGACAGCAAGCCCTTCCCCTGCGAAAGGAAGTCTCGGCAATGCCAGATATAAGAGTAGGAAAGTCAGTAAAACACACAAAAATAATCTCGAACTTTTCATTGTCGATCACCTCTGGTGTTAGTTTATGACTTGTCTTATAAGTAAAGAACCGTAAATGAAGGTGCCAAAAAGGGGCGGGCAGACAAAATGCAGTAGATTTTCAGAAAAGAGGCTGGGACAGAAGTGTTTTAATCAACGAGAATCCAAACGAATAAAAGCGGCGCTGATAAATCGCTCCTGAAATATACTTCGATTTCCGCGGGAAGCGGGTTACCCTCCCCCAGCATACCTGCTTCTTCCTCTGCCAGCTGACCTTTGCAGCTGGCTGCGTCGAAGCAACTAGTCGCATTTTCATGAAGTAAACGCTCGTCACTGCGGGAGCTCACCTTTGCTTTTCATCGAAGGTACTGTAAAAGTTCGATTTTTAACTTTTTCCAGTGTCTTCTAAGCAATGAACGTAACGGTTGCATTTTTTAAAAGCCTGGTATGAGTGGGTTTCTCGTATCAGGCGCGCAACCGCTGAAGCCATTGCCACTCAAATAAAAGCCACTGAAAAAGTTGTTTTGTACTTTTTCAGTGCCTTCTTTTCATCCCGCAGGAGTCTACGTATAGTTCATCCGCTTTGCTCGCGTAATGTTCGGATTCTCAGTTAAATTCTTCCTTTATTCCCCAACCTCAGATTGGCGAAAAACCTACGAATTTTATGAGCGGGAGTTTCTCGCTTCTTTGAAAGAAGTTATATATAAAATGCAAAGTTGTTTCACAAACCTTCTCGGTTCTATGAAAAGGTGATGCAGTCGAAAACTCCTGAGGGAGCAGATGCCAGGCAAGACGCCCCAGAGCTCGAGGAGGCTGGCCGGCACCTCAGAAAGCGAAGGACATGGAGGCGGCACCAACACTTTCCATCATCAGGTAAACGAGAAAAAATTTTTTTCAAAAGACTGAGGGACTCATAGCCCCAGCTTATGAGTCCCTCCCCTATTATACTTATACTTCTACTTCATCTCCCGGTTTCATTACGTGACCGGTGTCATTTCCCAGAGCTTCAGCAAATGATTTCGGATTCTGCTCGATAACCGGAAACGTATTGTAATGCATCGGCACTACCTTTTTTGCACCGATCCAATCCGCTGCTACAGCAGCATCATCCGGCCCCATTGTAAAATTGTCCCCAATTGGTAGAAATGCTACATCGATCCTGTATTTTTCAAGCAGTTTCATATCAGAGTAAAGGGCTGTATCCCCCGCATGATAAATGGTCTTACCTTCAGCGAAAAATAAGATTCCGCTCGGCATCCCTGTATAAATAATCTCCTGCTTCTCATCATCGGTATAGGCTGAACCATGAAAGGCCTGAGTAAGTTTTATACGTCCGAAATCAAACTCATGAGCGCCTCCGATGTGCATGGGATGTGTGTTGAGCCCCTGCCACCCGAGATAGGTTGCAAGCTCGAAAGGAGCTACAACAAGAGCATCATTTCGTTTTGCGATGTCGATGGTGTCACCTACGTGGTCATTGTGGCCGTGTGTAAGCAGAATGACATCCGCTTTCACTTTACCTGCATCAAGATCACACAGGTCATTACCTTTAATAAACGGATCAATCAAAATCGTTTTACCATTCGTTTCGATCTTCACTACAGAATGTCCATGAAAAGATAGTTTCAATTGTACTCACTCCCTTTATTTTATCTTTCGGCGTCATCAATTTTATACCCTTCTGCCCATACGTTCATGCGTTAATTTTTTCTGTGTTAAAATAGAGCAGAAATGTATTCTTGTTCAGGAGGTTTTCATGAAGAATCGATTAGAAAAACTTAAAAGCTGGATGAAGGCTAATGAAGCAGACGTTGTTATGCTTCAGACAAGAGCAAATGTCTTTTTCACAACCGGATTTGACACAGATCCTCATGAACGTCTGGTTGCATCATGTTTCTTTCTCGACCAGGACCCGTTAATTATCTGCCCCGGTATGGAAGTCAACCAGGTTGAGGGTATTTTTGGGAAAGGAGACGTTCTCGGTTACAGTGATACAGATAACCCATGGAAAATGATTGAAAAAGCCTGGAATGAACGTACATCTTCTGTAAAAAAGATTGCGGTCGAGCGAGGCCTGTCCTGGGAGCGGCTCAAAGCACTACAGTCTGCTTTTCCCCACGCTTCGTTTAAAGAAGTGGATGAGGCACTTGAATCAGCACGCCTGATTAAAGATGATGAAGAAGTTACATTGCTCAAGGAAGCCGCAGCTCTCGCTGATTTCGGAGTGAAAGCCGGAGTGTCTGCTTTACAAGAAGGCATCTCAGAAATGGAAGTACTGGCCTCCATTGAATATGAACTGAAAAAGAAAGGCGTACGGGAAATGGCATTTTCCACTATGGTACTGTTTGGCGAAAAAGCCGGAGATCCACACGGTAATCCGGGCAGCCGAAGACTCCAAAAAGGAGATGCTGTCCTGTTTGACCTCGGTGTCATCTGGAAAGGGTATGCATCAGACATCACCCGCACTGTTTTTTTCGACCACGTCAAAGAATCTGATCAGGCCATTTATGAAACAGTGTTAACGGCCCAGTCAAAAGCGCTCGCAATCTGCAAGCCCGGGACTGCAATTGGTGATCTTGATAAAGCAGCAAGAGGCTGGATCGAAGAAAAAGGATACAAGGATTTTTTCCCCCACCGCCTCGGACATGGTCTTGGCATTGAAGTTCACGAATTCCCTTCGATGCATGCCAAAAATACAGACCCGCTTCAAGAAGGGATGACCTTTACCATTGAACCGGGTATCTACCTGCCGAATCAGGCCGGTGTAAGAATTGAAGATGATGTGTATATCACCAAAGACGGATATGAAACGTTCACTAAATATCCAAAAGAGCTGCAGATTATCTCTTCTTCAGCTGAAGTTTAAAGACACCCTGAAAAAAGAATTAGGCAGAGTGCTAAAAAATATAGATTATGTGAGCTTAAAAATACCGTAAATCCGGGAGAATATGATTAACAGCAAATTTAAAAACCTTGGAAAATTCATTTCCAAGGTTTTTTACTATTTTTCCGATTCCCATTTCCACGTTTGAAAGCAACGGTCTTTGTCCACTCGTTTAATGACTACTTTTTTCACATTTCCATACTTGTGTGCCATCTTTTGAACTTCCTCATTGGAAAGCGTCGGCCGGGACAGGTCAAGAAAAGTAAGTATTTCTTCAAATGACTCTCGTGCTGCGTCTCCTCTTACAATCGTCGATCCTCTCTCGAATTCAAAATCCCGGGGATTCTCATACTCCCACTCGTAAAGGGTATCTTCTGTTTCAACCGTCACCTTTAATGAAGCATTGTTAGGCCACGGCATATCTGAATGGGCTGGAATCACTGCAAGCAGACTCAATAATATTACGATTACCGGCATCGTCATCACCTCCTACTCAGTTTGAGGCGGGGTGAATCTTTTTATACGCGTCAGTAATAAACAGGTCCGGTATTAGTGTTTAGCCGTTCATTAATATGTTTTACAGTCATCATTCCCTGAGCGCCGGAGACGGACAAACTGGAATACTTAGGATCATTGACCAGATCACCGATAGCATATACGTAAGGATCACTTGTCTGCCCCATCTGATCAGATTGGATACAGCCGTTTTCATCCATATCCACCTGCCCTTTCACAAGAGAACTGACCGGCTCAACGCCGATCCGGATAAGCAGAGCCTCCACGCTCAGAGAAAGTTCTTCCCCCTGACAGTTAACTCTAATCTGCTCTACCTGTCTGTCCCCAAGCACAGCCGTAACAGTTGAATGGGTTAAAACCTCAATATTCTCCCTGTTCAGCACTCTGTCCTGAAGAGCTTTTCTTGCTTTAAACCTGTCTGATCGATGGATCAGATACACTTTTCTGCTAAGCTCGGACAGAATATCAGCCCCCTCAAAGGCACGGTCGCCTCCCCCTGCAATTGCCACGACTTTATTTGCGAGCCTCCCCTTATCACGAACCGCCGAATAAACTTCATTTCTTTCAAGCATTTCTTTTTCTCCAGGAACGTTAAGGGAACGGGGGCGGGACCCTGTGGCAAGGATAAGAAAGGTGTAGGACACCGTCTCCTTCCCATCGTTTCTTACAAATGAGACAGTCTTATTCCCGCAATCGACGGACACCGCCTCACAGCCGGTTTTCACCTCACTTTTCACCATTGCCAGGTGATCTTCAAAATGCTTTTGAAGTTCTTTTCCGTTCTCTGCAACAATACCAGGGTAATCAATAATACGATTATGGATATGAGACAGCTGCCCGCCAATTCTGCTGTTTGATTCAAGAAGTACACTCGACAGTTCCAGACGTTTACACCAGATGGATGCTGCCACACCTGCAGGACCCCCGCCGACAATGACTACATCAACGTTCATCATATGCCCACCTCTCAAGTACGAACGCTTCAAACGCCAGCCAGTTATCGACTCTCGGCACATCAATCTGACGGTTATATGGATAATCCATTGCCACAACAGACCGCCCTTTTTCCTTGAACGCTTCTAAATGGTGAGGTGCATCGTCAAATAACAAATCACCAATGATCATATCCTTTCGCTGGGCAAAGATCATTCTGTCACGCCCCAGAAAAGGAAGGTTTTTTTCTACCCACTTCTCTTTTTCTGTATAGGCATATTTCCTGCTGCTCGTACAAATAAAGATATCAAACTGTTTATGAAGCCTTTCCAACACCTGAATGGCATTGTCCAGCGGTTCCAGGGATAAAAACAAACCAGGCTCGTCAAGATAGTCGTAGATTTTTTCCCCGCACTCTTCTTTAACGTATTTCTCAGAATCCCAGCACTCCAGCTTTGATACTGACAAATCATCATCGTAGTCTTTGTTATACCTGCGATGCCATTCCGTCATTAAATCACAAATCACTGAATCCATGTCAATAAGTAACGTTTTCACCAGACAACACTGCCTTTCACGTTGATCCGTTAATGCTGATAAGTTCATCCCTGTATTCCCAGATCACCCTGATTTCAGGATGGATCACACTGAGCAATGCAGCAACTGCAGAATCTTTTAAATAAACATGGGTGTATCCCTGCTCAAACATGCACTTTCCTACTTCCGCTGCAATTTCCTTTTCGTTTTTATTATGAATATTGATGTAAAAGACGGGATTATGCTTTATGAAATGAGGCTGTGTACCGTCAAGACTGATAAAACCGTCCCCTTCTTCAGCTTTCCCTTCTCCTGATTGCGCACGTGTATCCCACAGAGCCTTTTCATATTCATGATCCGGTTTTCCGGTCTCTGCTCCATGCCGTTTCCCGACAGCTTCGTTATTAATACGGTGCCGCTCCCACGGAAAGAAAATCCGGTAATCCGTATGTGCATAATTAAAGCAGATATAGTCCGGAGTCGAAGCCGATTTACTGTCCTTACAAACCACAAGAGTTGTTAACTCAACGCCCTCACCTTTAAGAAAGGCGGCAGAATCAATTAAGGTCTTCCCGGAGCCGGCAAAGTCCTCTACAAGTAATAAACGCTTCCCGTAAGGCTTAGCACCAAACCATTCAGCCTGACCGGTTTTCCGGTCATACGTTAAAAAAAAGTAGGGAAGTCCGGTCAAAAACGTAAGATGCATTCCTGCAAAACTTCCTCCACGGAGTAAAATAACCAGTCCATCGAATGCCTGCTCCCTGATTTCAGGAGCAAGAGTGTCCAATTTTTGAGAAATAGCATTATAGTTCAAATAGACATGATTTGTTTTTTGTTTCATTATTTCCTCTCCCGCTGTCTTCGTCCTTTATTCCTTGCAGATGCCAGCACTTTTCAACCATCCCCGCGATTTTGACCAAAGGTTTGTGGATTCTGAGGTCCTCACGATTAATGAGCAACCTTATGAAAGTTGCCTTTCCGGGCAGCAACCGCTCTTTCATCTCTTTATAAACAGAACTCGTCCCGTCCATATCAATCAGCCTGTCTATAACTTCCCTGCTTTTTGTAAAATAGCCCTCATATTCTTTTGAACAAAATCCGCAGTAATAGCAAAGAAGGGCGTAGCTGATTTTATACTCCGCATTATAAGGGTCCTTTTCCATCAACTCATAGATGATATCGAGACCTTGTTTGATGTAGCCCACGGCCCGTTCTCTATCCTCTGACAAATAGATGGAACCTAGTTTTATGCAGCTCAGGACTAGATCTTTTAACTTTTCTGCGTCCCCCTTAAATCGTACAACAAGGTCACTCATAATGGTATAGCCAGATAAGAACAGCCGGGTAGCACTCTTCAGGTCTCCTTGCGCTTCGTAAAAATTACCAAGGTGGAACTCAGAAACCCACACGTCTTTTAAATAAACAGGATGGTCAGGGTTTTGGTCCAGCAAACGTTTTTTCATTGATAAAGAGGTGTGGTAACAGTGGTCCGCTCGTTCATGGTTATCAAGCAGCCAGTAAGTCGTCCCAAGTTTATTCATCATTGTTGCTGCATCCCGGGTTACGACCGGATCCCCTTCATGTCTTTCATGTATGGTCCTGATCGTATCATAAGCTTTTTCATACAATCCTGCTGCAGCTTTAATATCCCCCTGCTCCAGTCTGACATCAGCCAGATTGACAGTAATCAACCAGTATCTGCGAACATCATGGAAATTCCATACTTCCATAGAACCTACCAGATCGTGTTGAAGGGCGTATGCTTTTTTGTAGGACTCGTTTGCTTCCTGCTGCCTCCCCAGGAGACGGTATGCTGCTCCCAATCTGTCGTAGCTGGCAGAAAGGAGAGTGGCTGAACCGTTATCACCAAAACCATGAATCTGCTCCCTGATGTGAAGGGCTTTTGAATAATTCTCCTTTATGAGACTCGTATTTCCGATGCTGTGATAAAGATCCCCGATCTCATCATAAACACTTGCCAACTCTTTTAAATATTCCTGATTGTCCGGATCCCGTTCAATAAGGCAGGATAAAGAACGTTCGATTTCCTTGAGAAATGTCCGCTGTTCCTCCACTGTAAGGATTCTTTGTAATGAAGCATACAGTCCTCCCGCAAACCTCAGGCATATTGTAAATTGAATGTTAAGACCCTGATGAAGAAAAGCAAGCACCATATTCAGCCTCTTTTTGTCCTGTGAAACAAACTCGCTTACCGTTTCATTTATGACAGACAACGCCGACTCAGAAAGGTCATTCGAGTAATAGACCGCCGCGTCTTCTATGTTTCCCGTTTGCAGCAGTTGGTATATGTACTCATATTCTTTTAAAGGGTCATTGTCAGGCAGCCCCTTAATATGGCCTGCCAGTTCCTTATGTAAACGGCTGACTTGTTTTTCTTCCTTAAGATATCGTTTTTTGATGGCTTCAAAGGTCTGCCGGTGATAGTAATTCCAGAATTGGAGGGTTCCTCTTTTGATTAGATGATTCCTCAAATAGCGCCTGATCATGGCAAACCTGACCTTCTCCCAGTTCTCGCCTGTTATCCGGGGAACAATCTTTTCAAGATCCTTCTCCCTCAGTCCTCCTCTTGATGCATAAATTAACGTCAGAATGCTCTCAGTCAATTTTTTTCCGAACTTTTTCTCCACTCTTGCCATTAACGAAGTATACAGAGAAGGGATATCACCACTCAGATTTGAAACAATGGTCAAAATCAACTTATGTAACTTCATATCCTCCGTTCCTTCGAACTCGGACAATTTGGTATAAGCACTTTTATCCAGGAGGATCAATTCGTCTAATGCAAGCTTCAGCCATAGTGGGTTTCCATATGAGTAGTCACCGTTATCTCTTTGGATACTAAGGAGCACTTTCATAACTTCCGGATGCAGATCTTTACCGTAAGCCTTGCATGAGCTTAAACAAAGGGTTTCTGCTTCCTGTCTCGTTAACGGTCCCAGCTCATAACGTATAAAACGATGGCGGCGGGATAACACTTTATGTTCTCTGAGAGCAGTCATAATCAGTCTGGCATTGTCCGGCCATAGATCAGGAAGCCATGTACTGTTCTTCAGTGTTTGGGATTGCTCCATTTCGTCCAATGCATCTACCAGAAGGATGACTTTCTTTTTTGACGAGGCCTCTTTGAGCAGATGAGAAAATGTACTTCTCACATCCTGAAACGATGCAAGTTCATCGGACACGTCTTCAGTCTGCAGAAACGTGCTCAACTCACTGATCCAACGCTTGAGCATTCTTTCGACTAAATGCGAGGAAGGATTAAAACTTGCGGCATGAAACAGGGGGAAAACTTCCCCCCTTTCTTTTAAAAGCATGTAATAATGCGAAAGAAGACTGCTCTTACCACTTCCTGATTCACCATGGATAATCGCTCCGATCTTCCCCCCGGAAGATTCTTCAATAACACGATCCATAAACAAAACAGGCTCTTCGCGGTAAACAAAGCGGTAATTTCTTTCTTCAATATAGTTATGTAATAGTGCAGCATCATTGTGCTGCCATAAACCGGACTGTTTCTCGCCCCTGTCAGGAGGGTATTCACGCTCAATTTCCGCCCACAGGTCATCGAGGACTTGATCTCCCCATTTTTTCAGACCTGTTACTTCCTCCTGTTCAGAGTCCCAGACCCCTTTATATCTTCTTATTCTTGCGGGCTCAACCTGGCTTGAAATCCTCTTCTTTAACTGAAGCAGCTTCCTGTAGTTCTCCCTGCTCTCTTCTCCCTCTCCATATTCATCGCTGTATACAGCCGCTGTCGTTGTATCCATCTGATCATACGGCAGAGGTTCCCTGAAGTAGTAAAACCCCCGGGTTTCATGTTCCTCCGCATTTAATAAACCGTATTCAATTTCAAGTGCTGTTACACTCTTGCCGAAGTAATCTTCATCATATTGAGCTTCCTGAGTTACCGCCTCGACTTGTTTCTGGTCAGGAACCCACCCGTAACGATCACCGAGAAGTACAATCAGAAACGGTCTCGACCGGTTAATTTCGGCAAGGCACACCTCAAGTATAAGCGACTCTTTCTCTCCCTGCTCATGTACATCAACAACATTAATCCCCCATCTCAAATCGATCGGCTCCAGGTATGTATGTCTTTCCTTCAGCTTTTCCTCCAATGCCGGGAAAACATAGTAGTGAAGGTAGTCACGTTCTGCCTGCATGTCCTTAAATGTACTTGAGATAAAAATCGGTCTTGAATTCCATTTTTTCATCCATGAAACATCCTTTTTTGGAAAATTCTCTTTATACATAATTATACTAAGTAAAAACAATCACGTAAAAGAAATTTACCGTTCTTACCAAAGGAAATTAAAAGAGGCCGACCCATAAGGCGGCTTTACCTTATACGTCGGCCATTAATGCACAATGAACCGATGTCACTTTCAAAAGTCCGTCACTAGTGTTTCTAATTAATTGAGACACCATTCTTTATGAACGTTATTTCTCTTTCTTTTTTTCAGACAGGTTCTTTTCCTGCAAAGGTTCTTCTGCAAGCTCTTCGTTATACGTTTCATGTTCCCGTGAGTGCTGGTAGTAGGAATCCATGAGCTGGTTATGGGCTGCCATTTCACCGTTGTTTTCATACACCCCGCCTGAAAGCTTGTTTTTCTTCGGCATTCATATACCCCCTTCCACTTGCGGTTAGTATTTGACAATTGTCTGTCATTTATGTTTAAAGGGCCCTTTTAGAGGTAACGGTTTGGTATAATATACTTATCCTGATAATACTGGAGGCGATTCAAATGGCGGTACGGTATACGAACATTCTTGTTGCAGTAGATGGATCTGATGAAGCAAAGCGTGCCTTGAAAAAAGCAAGTGTGATGGCAAAGGAGTACGGAAGCAATTTGTTCATCGCTCACATTATTGATACACGCACCTTTGCATCCGTGGACCATTACGACCGGACGATTGTAAAAGAAGCGGAAGAATACGCAAATAAGATGCTCGACTCCTATCAGAAACAGGTACAGGAAATGGGTGTGAAAAACGTCCGTCTCATTACTGATTATGGATCCCCGAAAGTAAAAATCACTAAGGATATTGCATCTAAGTATGAAATTGACCTGATTGTTACAGGTGCCACCGGACTAAACGCAGTAGAACGCTTTCTGATCGGAAGTGTATCAGAATATATCACCCGTCACGCAAAATGTGATGTGCTGATTGTAAGAAGTGAAGTCCCGGCATAGAATGGCTCGCTGAACAGTTAAAGGAATGAAAATAATGATTTTTACATTTGTATTTGATGAAAGACTGGATATTGAAGTCCCAAAGGTATACACAGCCTGGAACCATCTGGATGCTAGAACCCAGGAAGAGATTCTCACGAGGTGGGAGCGTTCAAGGGGACAGATACCTGACCGGATTAAAGAACTCGATCAGGAGATTGAAAAGAAACAACAGCTCTTGTACAACGAAGACGACTTTGAAAAGAGCTGCAGAATCAATGAAGACATTGCTGAACTTGCTTCAATCATAAACGACCTCTGGATCTGGTACAGATCAACAGAGGCCGTTACGATTACTTCATTGTAGAAAGCTTTTCAAGAAGGTGGCGCTTCTGATAAAACTGATGCGCCCCTTCTGCAATATGCTTTGTGAATTGATAGTTAAAGGCCGCACCGGAGAAGATGCCAAAAATCGGAAGTCCCTGTACAACTTTTTTTCTGAGGACGATTAGCAGGAACAGCTTCGTAATATTCTGGAGCGGCCGCTGCATCCATGCGTGAGACACAATATCCTCTTCCCCATCATAAAACAGCCACTCTTCATCGGCTGACTTTGCTTCTTTTTCAAGCTCATACCATACTTCCTGCTGGAGGTGCCTCGGGAGCGAAACCATATGAAAGACTTTCAGAACAAACATCATCTCATAAGGCTTTCTTAAATCATAACCGTACGTCATGGCAATCCGCTGAACCGTGCGCAGATTAATAGCGAGTACAAGAGGAAGATCCGCAAGGGTAAACAATAAACCACCCACACCGGTCAGACTCCCCTGTCCGAGTGAAATCAACCTCTGTTTGGCAAGCTGTTTTCTTGCTATAAACCGAAGCTGATCAATTGAAAGGCCCTTCATATCCCTTATTTCACGAATATCCTCATTAAAGACCCGTGCTTCAGTAAGAAGGTATTCAACCGTTTGTTTTTCATACCTCGTCTGATGAATCGCCGATTGCACATGAAACAGCACATTGTCTGTGATTGTCAGCAATTTGCCCCGCCATCGGGTGTCAACTGCAGCATAGGCCTGATTCATCCATTTATGGTATGTAAGAGAGATATCCGTACCCACCTCCTCAAAGTACGAGAGCTCCCACTCTTTTATTTCTTCCAGTACCTGCTCTTCTCTTGATCGGTTCATCGTATCAGCCTCACTTTACACGTGATCTGTTTTCATTTTCCGTTTAAACATGGGATGGTACTGCCATCCGTCCTCGCTTTGACCTTTGTTCATTTGAAGTGCGTTCAGTTTGGCATCAAGCTCTTCAATGGCATTAAAGAATATGGCTTCCGGCATTTTTCCTGAAACAGCACTTCCCATTCCTTTGTCTGCATCACCAAACTGACTCAGGATGCAGTGTTTCAATGCTACTACTTCCTCATTCTGAATGGAAAATCCTGCTTCAAAAGCCGCTTCATTGATCATTTCCACACTCATCACAAGGTGGCCCATAAGCTGCCCTTCGTCCGTGTATTCCGGTGTAATGGCATCATGGATCGTCCTCGTTTTGCCAATATCATGTAACAGGCAGGTTGTCAGCAGAAGATCTTTGTTAAGATGAGGATAAACAGCCAGCAGCTGAAGAGTACTGTGGCAGAGTGACACAACATGGTCCAGCAGCCCGGCATAATAGGCATGGTGCATGACCTTTGAGGCCGGCAGTGTCGTAAAGGCTTCCCGGATTTCTTTGTTTCCAAACAGCTTCCTGATAATAGCTCCGTAGACGTCATTTTGAATATCATCTATGACCATTCTCAGGTCCTGCCAAAGCTCTTCCCGTGATGTGGTAGACTTCTGCACAAGACTCTGGATATCGATGTTGTCTTCGTCGTTGGCAATTCTTACCCGGTTAATCTGCAGCTGTTTTTTCCCTCGGAAGTGTCGTACCGTTCCGTCAATTTTCAGGATTGTTTTTCTTTGTACGGCTGCTTTCTGCTGGTCATTGACGTCCCACATCTTAGATGGGATCGTACCTGTTTCATCTCCTAAAAGCAGGTCGATGTATTCATCACCGTTCGCAGCCACGCGGACTTCTCTTTCTTTAACGAGAAAAAAACCGACAAGGCGCTCACCTTCCTGCACGTTTGAAATCGTTCCCATTCCAGAGTTCCCCCTCGCATGCGTTTGTGCGCTTCTTTTATTATACTATTTCACGGCAGGATAAAAAGTAGTCGCTCTTATTTTTCTTAAGGTGTGAAGGATACTGTGGAGGTATTAATAAACATTGTTTTTTAAGACTTATGCAGTGGAGCTGTGACCCTCAGTATGTTAATTTCCGGCTTGAGGAGGCTTGCCGGCACGGCCACGGAAAACGAGGGCACATAGTCTACATCTTCATTTCCTTTGTTATATAGGAAGTGCGAATAGCGCCAATTATTAAAACATAAACCCATGTTAATATATTTACACCATGGTCCATGGAAATAGGGATTTGGTCTGTTTTTGAACAGGTTATTATTTATCCTGTAAATTACAACGCATTTTGCGGAGTTGACCGGAATATCGAGACTCCTGCGGAAGGGGAGCGTATTCCGGTCAACGAAGCTTTGAATATTGACGAAGGATTTAAAATGCCACAAAATGTGTTTTTCAAGGTGTCGTTAATAAAAAACAACCGGGACTCAGAGTCTCCGGTTGTTTTGAACATTATTGAGTTAAACGCACGGTGTCACGTGCAAGCATAACTTCTTCATTTGTAGGAATAACAATAACTTTGACAGGTGAGTGCGGATAGTTAATGAACGCTTCCTCACCACGTACTTTGTTAAGGGAAGGATCCCAGTAAACGCCCATAAATTCAAGGCCTTTAAGTACTGCAGCACGGATCGTATCACTGTTTTCACCAATTCCAGCTGTAAAGATGATCGCATCAAGACCGTGCATACGAGCAGCGTAGGAACCAATGTACTTGTGGATACGTGATGTAAAGACGTTCATAGCAAGTTCTGAGCGTTCGTTTCCTTCGTCTGCAGAAAGTTCAATGTCACGAAGGTCACTTGAGAATCCGGAAAGAGCAAGCATACCACTCTTCTTGTTCAGTACCTGAATAACTTCTTCAGCACCCATCCCTGTTTTCTCCATGATATATGGAATCAAAGCAGGGTCAATGTTACCGGAACGCGTTCCCATCGTTACACCTGCAAGAGGTGTGAATCCCATCGAGGTATCGATGGATTTACCGCCGTCAATAGCAGCAATACTTGCGCCATTTCCCAGGTGACAAGAAAGAAGGCGAAGCTGGTCCAGCGGGCGTCCGAGAATTTCTGATGCACGCTCAGATACATACTTATGGCTTGTACCATGGAAACCGTATTTACGGATACCGTACTTCTCATAGTACTCATAAGGCAAGCTGTAAAGGTAGGACTGCTTTGGCATTGTCTGATGGAACGCTGTATCAAAAACAGCAACAGCCGGTACGTTTGGCAGTACTTCTTTAAATGCACGGATTCCTACGAGGTTTGCAGGATTGTGAAGCGGTGCAAGCTCAGACACTTCTTCAATCCCTTTAATAACTTCATCTGTAATGACAACAGAATCGTTAAATTTCTCTCCCCCGTGCACGACACGGTGTCCAATCCCTTCAATTTCGTCAAGGGATGCAATAATGTTATTTGAAATGAGTTTATCAAGAAGAATTTTTACCGCTTGAGCGTGATCTTCAATGTCAAGAATGTCTTTTTCCTTTTCTCCATTTACTTCAATTGCAAATATAGAATCATTTAAACCAATTCGCTCAACCACACCTTTAGTAACAACTGTTTCTTCAGGCATTTCCAGCAGCTGAAACTTAAGGGATGAGCTTCCTGCATTAATCGCAATAATTTTTGACATAATCAAACCGCTCCTTCTTTTACCTTTGTCCCCAATAGTAAAGGACAAATGATGCTATGCAACGACGAAACGAGGTGTTTCTCTCATTTTGTCCTGTTGTTATATTTTCACCATCACATATTAAACCACTTAAAAGTAGAGAATGCAAGCCCCTGTACTACTAAATTTCACGAACAGGACTATAACACATTATATCCATGGAAGCAGACATAATGCGTGAACTGAGGTGACATCTGCTTTCATACTGTTTCCGTACAGGCGACTATTTATGAAACAACCTCTCCTACAGTGAAAATGAAGTTTTCATTACAAAAAAGTAAGCGTATTCCTTCTGTTTAATGTTCCTGATTTAAGTGGTCTGAAAACCAGTTATTGATGTTTTTTACCATATCGGCAAGAGCACTTTTATTCGTAAATGAAGGAAGTTCGGCGAGCAGTGCCTGCCTTGGTATCACAATCCCCTCTCCTTGCTTCCGGATCACGAAGAAGCTCTTAGCCTGTTGCTCGTTTTTAAACATGGACTTTGGCAGCTGGAGGAGGGAATAAATGATCGCTTCCTTCTTGAGGTATTTATGGAGCGCCTCCGCTTCTTCGCTTTCAAACAAAAAGTTAGGAATTAGGAAAAAGCAGAAACCACCCGGCTTCACGTGCTTCAAAATTTGTTCAATCATCAAATGATGAACAAATGAATGACCTTTTTTACTTTTCAGTTCAAACTCGGCTGCTTTTTTGTCGTCCGGATAAAAGCCGACAGGAAGGTCTGTCACCACAACGTCTACATTCTTAACGTAAGGTGTTGCAATACTGTCCTGGTGAAACAGATCCACATCTTTCTTTTGCATGTTTGCATTTACGTACGCAAGTTTAATGAGTGTTTCATCTGCATCGCCACCGACAGCATGAAAGTCTCTCTGAGCCTGATTCATGACCGCTGTAAGGAGATTTCCGGACCCTACAGCCGGATCCATAATCACGTGTGTCTTCTCTTTATCCTTTAAGACCTGTTCCACCAGATGTCCTGCAAACAGACTTACAGCATCCGGTGTCATGGCATGGTGAGGCTGAGTTGCCTCTTTCATCCCTTTTAATACGGCAAGCTGAAAGGCTTTTCGTATTTCCTCGGCTTTAAGGTCATCAAGAACAGGTGCTGATTTCAGATGCTCATTCAGTTCCCCTTGTTTTTCTTCGGGCAGAGTAAGGGTGGACTCTCCGCGTATAATTGACTCCCCCGCTTCAGCCAGTGCTTCGAGATATGGAAGGTCCGTAACTTCCTGTATTTTTTCCGCAGCCAGATCCAAGGCTGAGTAAAGTTTTTCTGTATTTGTTTCAATCATCATTCTCCACTCCTATCGTTCTTATCATTTCCATTTGTTCATTTTAACAGACGTGGATAATGGCGCAAGAAAAAGAAGCCGTGCAGACTCTGCTGCCGGCTTCTTTGAGGCTGAACGGTTATTGTGCTGATTTTGCTGCGTCCAGAGCCGCATCGTAATCCGGGTGGTTAGTAACCTCAGACACATATTCCGCATAGGTGATCTTGTCATTTGCATCTACAACAAAGATGGAACGGGACAGCAAACGAAGCTCCTCAATTGCAACACCGTATGCTTTTCCGAAGCTTAAGTCTCGGTGATCGGATAATACCTGAAGGTTTTCAACTCCCTCCGCTGCGCACCAGCGCTTCTGGGCAAAGGGAAGATCTACACTGATCGTGAGAATTTCTACATCGTCAAGTTTTGCTGCCTCTTCATTAAACCTGCGTGTCTGCTGCTCGCATACACCAGTGTCAATGGAAGGAACGACGCTGATCAGCCGGACCTTGCCTTTACTGTCGGACAGACTTACTTCTGAAAGGTCATTGGCAAGTACGGTAAAATCAGGTGCTGTGTCTCCAACTGAAACTTGTGATCCCATTAGTGTGACCGGTTTTTCTTTAAATGTTACTTGTGCCATGGTGAAGCCTCCTCATATGCATTAAATTCTCACTTATAAAGTAAGGTACATTCATAAAATACCACACATCGGGAGCTGATAAACAGTGTAAAGGGCATCTAATCTGTTTAAAAGGTCATTTGACCTGTTTAAATGAGCTTATAACCTGTTTGAATGGCTGCCTAACCTGTTTAAACGACAACCTAACCTGTTTAAATAGATCATATGAAGAAAATGCCATTGCAGGCAGTAGCAACGCAAGACCTTAAAGGGCCCGCAGGCTTCAACAAGTTATGCAAAAGGCAGAAACCTTTGCGAAAATAGTCAAAGAAAAAGAGCACCCCAAAGGACTGGAGCACTCTCTGTTTCCATTTTTAAAAGTCCAGCGACTCTCCGCTTTGGCCACCGTTATATTTCGACTGGGGCCTGGAACCTGACTTTTGATTGTTTTGCTGCATCATCTGCTGGATTTTGTCCACAACCTGCGGAGCAAGATCAAACAGTTTTTCGTATAGATGCGTACTCTGATCCAGGTGAACCATTTTCACTCCGTGAGGATTCACGATCAAAAAGGCAATCGGTGTAATGGACACTCCACCCCCGCTACCGCCTCCGAATGGGTGTTTCTCTTCACGATCTCCGTGACTGCCACGAGTTTCAACAATAAACTCACTTCCTCCGGCTGCAAAACCAAAGCCCACTTTACTTACAGGCATGATTACGCCGCCATCAGGCGTTTCAACAGGGTCACCTACAATCGTATTAACATCAACCATTTCCTTTAAATTTTCCATGGCCGTTTTCATTAGTCCCTGAATTGGATGTTCAGACATTCATATCCCTCCTCTGTTCTGACCCTTTATTAAGCTTAAAAGGCCGTCCATTTCGCCAGTGTCGATACACTTTTATGGTTCCGAGAATAGCATTCCCGATACGGAACGATAACATGCACTTTAATTCCGTTCTTGAGATTGCCTGGTTAAACACAGGCTGAATGGCGAGTTCAGGAAGCGTGCACATCCTGAAATAGTTCCCGATTAAACCAACCACATTTCCTTTTATTCCCCACAGCACCCCCCCAATACTTCCCGTCAAAGCAGCATCGGGTGTTCCTAAAACCGATCTCCAGGAAAATTGATTTACAGAGACCGTTGCCAGGAAATGGCGAAGGATCGTATGAAAGCCTAACACATGTGTGAGAAATTGATTAAACTGCCTCATATCATATACAAAATCATGTATGGACATTTTTTCGTTTGTTTCCTCGTGTCCTGCAGATGAATCTTCCTCTTCCTGCACGACAATCGTCGGTGTCTCTTTATCCACTGAAATGATTGGAATCGTATATGTATACCTGAAGACCTTCCACAACACCGTTTTTATTTTCAACTCGTCGTTATCACCGTCATGATAATAATTGATATGTACATGCAGGTTGGAAAAAACGAGCAACGTAAAAATGAGAATACCCAGTATCCCTAAAATGCCAATTGACCACCACAACCATGCCAAAGAGCCCACCTCCTCAATATAAGTATCGACAGGCAGCACAAAAATAAACCTGCCCGGTCAGGACAGGTTTAACAGTTTTTTTATGCAGAACGGCGGGTCTGCCTTGGCTCAAGAACGACAGCCGTGTCAGCAAACTTATCATGAATCCCCTGCTTTCGGGAATCAAACCCGACAACAATGTACAGAACGTTTGTAATCACTAAGGAACGGTGGATAAAACGTCCAACCACTTCCCGCATAATCACGTCCCCCCATGTAAGAGTTTCATGCTTTACTGAAATCACACTCAACCCGAAAATCAGCTTGCCCAGTGTCTGTCCCATTATTTTCGTCATAATGGAAAAGTAGCTAAAAGCCACAAGGGCACTGACAAGACCTGCAAGTGAATAAATCCCAAAGGTGAGTCCTTCAAGACCGATTATGGCGAGGACACTGCCTGCTATAAGTCCGTTCAGGCTTGAAACAATAAGCAGATCCACAAGATAGGCCCAGAACCTCATCCAAAAACCACCGTAATAGATTGGTTCATGAAACCGCTCAATTTCATCCCGTTCATTACTGTGAACGACCTCAATATCCTCCCGGTCTTCTTCACGTTCCGCTGCGGAATCGGTGAGCGCTTCTTCTTCCTGTTTTTCATATTCCCGGTTATCATTCATGTTTCCCACCTCAATTCGTGTACAGATACATCAGGCGTGGAGCGTGGGACTGATGGATCCATTCTTTCATAGAGTACATAGACAACTGATCACCGAAAACGGATTGAGCTGCAGCTCCAAATAAGGATGGGAAGCCAAGTGGCTGACGATACTCAACAACATCAATATCTCCTTTGCCGATATCTTCCCTGAAGGCTTCAATCACATCGTCAAGGTCCCCGAGGCCGTCAACCAAATCTGCTTCATAGGCCTGGTTTCCCGAATAAATACGGCCATCTGCCAGCTCTTCAACCTGATCGCGCGGCATGTCCCGACCTTCCGAAATAATATCAACAAAACGTTCATACGATTCGTCAATGAGATCCTGCAGAATCTGACGCTCATCGTCCGTCATCTCACGGGTTGCAGACATGATGTCTTTATACGGTCCGCTCTTAATCACTTCGGATTGAATGCCAAGGTCTTCAGCCAGCTCAGCCACATTCAATGACTGCATGATAACACCGATTGAACCTGTTATCGTTTGTGGATGAGCGTATACCTGTGCAGCGGGAGCCGCGATATAGTATCCTCCACTCGCAGCCATACTCTGCATGCTGATATAGATTTCTTTTCCGTATTCCTCCTGTATTTCAACGATCTTGTCATGAATCTGGTCGCTCTCCATGACTCCGCCACCCGGAGTGTTAACACTGATAATAATTCCGTCAACACTTCCGTCGTTTGCGGCAGCGTCAAGTTGCTTCAAAAAACGGTTATGGTTGTATGTAGCAGATTCAAAAAGTGAAGGAGCATCATAACTGCTCTGAATGACCCCGTTTAAGTGCATTACAACAATCTTTCCATTACCATTTCCTCTTTCAAGAACATGTTCATCTACATCGTACTCCTCACCGGCAAAAAGATCGTCCCAATCTGTAGTGAAAGCACCCATAGCAAGAGAAAAGAAACTTGACCCCATAAATAATGCCACAGCAATTCCTACTGCAACCCAGCGTTTGCCACTCATCTTAAAACCTCCATTTTTATGTTTATTATTCTCGCCCGTAACAGCGGGATCCTGCCTCATACAGGAAAGCACAGGCAGGGGATTCCCTGACAAAATACGTGTTCCTTCCCCGCTAACCAGAGGGTTTTCTCCATTTTCAGACTCTTATTTGAAGGAATTCCTCTCTTTTTAAAGAAATTAACTAATGACAGGGTAAACTACATACAAACCTGTAGCCTTTGATCACCTCACAGAAAGGAAGTTACAACATGCCAGAGAGAAGAAATGTTTACCTTCATTATGTAGAAGAAGAAAAAACAAAAGAGAAAGTTGACCGACTGCGGGAGCTCGGCAGAAAATATAATTTCCGCCTTGTTGATAATGTAAAAGATGCCAATATCATTGCCAGTATCGGCGGTGACGGTGCCTTCTTACAATCCCTCAGACGAACGGACTTCCAGGAAGACTGCCTTTATTTATCCATTAACGACGGCCACCTCGGCTTTTATGCCGATTTTGATCTTGAAGATCTTGAATCCATCGAAAAAGCCATGCAGACAGATATGGTTGAAGTTCTCCGGTATCCCGTACTGGAAGTTACGATTGACGGGCAGAAAGGTTTCTACTGTCTCAATGAATGTTCAATTCGCTCAAATGTCATAAAAACATTCGTTGTCGATATCTTTATCGATGGCCTGCACTTTGAAACATTCAGAGGGGACGGGCTTGTCATTTCCACCCCTACCGGAAGTACAGCATATAACAAGTCTTTGAAAGGGGCTATAGTAGACCCTCGCCTTGTATCCATGCAGCTGACGGAAATGGCATCTCTCGACAATAACAATTACCGTACTCTGGGTTCACCACTCCTTTTAAGCGGTGACCGCGAACTGGTACTGCAGGTTGTACAGGATGGAAATGACCATCCAATCATGGGTGTTGACAATGAAGCACTCAGCATCCGTCACAGTAAGGAGATCAGAGTGAAAGTCTCCGAACGTAAAGTGAAAATGCTTAAGCTGAAAGACAACTCTTTCCTTCATAAAGTGAAGAGAAGCTTCCTGTAAATTGAAGATACTGCTTTAAAACTGTCCCGCAGGTACGGCTTACGGGACAGTTTTTTATTTCGCAGCCTGGTTTTCATAAACAACTGTATTATCTACAACCGTTTTTTTAACCTGAACGTTCAGCCACTCATCCGGAGACAGGTCAAACAGGTCATGGTCAAAAATCGTAAAATCGGCTTTGTACCCTTTTTTAATCAGACCATACTCTTCTTCCTGGCTGATGGCCTGGGCACTCCCTGTCGTAAATAACCTTAGCGCTTCAAAGAGGGTAAGTTTTTGCTCAGGATAGTAGCCCTTATGGTTCTCCTCAGGCTTCCTTCGTGTTACAGCAGCATGAATCCCCAGAAGAGGATCGGGGGGTTCGATAGGTGCATCTGAACCTCCTGCACAAGCTATCCCCATATCGAGATACGTTTTCCATGCAAACCCGTACTCCAGCCGTTCAGGACCGAGTCTTTCCTCAACCCATGGGAAGTCTGATGCTACAAAACGAGGCTGGATATCCAGGACGACCGGAAGCTTCTGCAGCCGATTTAAAAGATCAGGACCCGTTACCTGAAGGTGGATCAGCCGGTCTCTTAACCCTGCTGGTACAGGATTCTCCTCGATAGCATCAAGGGCATACTCCAGAGCCAGGTCCCCGATCGTATGAATGGCCACCGGCATCTCCAGCTTCCTTGCTTCCCTGACGATATCACTGAGCTGTGATCTGGTGTAGATCGCCACACCGCTGGTTGAAGGATCATCACTATACGGTTGCCTGAGGAGCGCTGTTCGCCCTCCGAGAGCTCCGTCCGCAAAAACCTTTACTGCCCCCAGCTCAATTGTGTTGTTCAAATCACCATAAGTATAGCCCTTTTCTTTTAAAGAACCGGCAACTTCGTGATGAACCAGGAGGCTCGCCCTAAACTTCTGCTTTTCACCATCAATCACATTCAAAAAGGTTTGAAGGGTTAGGTCCGGATCACCGTAGTAATTTAAGTCCTCTGTATGAGCTCCGGTAAATCCCTTGGACCACAGATCGTTAAGGGAATCGGTCAGGGCACTGTGCAAATAATCCCCATCGATATCCGGCATCACGTCCCGGACATACTCCTGAGCCTGATCGTGAAGGTAGCCTGAAGGTAGCCCTTCCGTGTCTTTTACTATGAGCCCCCCCGGAGGATCGGGCGTTGAAGCATTAATACCTGCGAGCTCAAGAACATACGAATTTACAAGCATTGCATGCCGGCAGACTCTCGTGAGCACAATAGGATGCTCAGAGGTGATCTCATCCAGCTCACTTCGGTGGGGAACAACGGCAGGGGTAAATAAATTTTCATTAAATCCCTCTGCAATCAGCCACTCCCCCTTATTAAGTTCTTCAGCTCTTTTCTTTAGTACATGCATAAGCGTCTCCACGCTTGTAATCTCAGATAAATCAATGCGCTGCAGCTTCTCACCGTGACCAATCATATGTAAATGGCTGTCTACAAAGCCGGGATAGATCACTCCGCCTGAAATGTCATGGTATTCAGTAATTCTGTTGCTGTATGTACGTTCAAGTTCCGCTTTTTCCCCTACGTCCTGAATGATGCCATCCTCAACGTAAACAGCCTCGTGTAGGTCATTTTCTGTCTCCAATGTACGTACTTTTGCTCCATACCAAAGTGTCCCCATCTATCATCTCTCCCCTGCAGTTGATTGTTCAGTAGAACTGGTTGGGATAGTATTCCAATATCCCTCATCATACCTCTGTTTTATCCGAAAATCAAAAAAGGTGCCAGGCACTGTGTGACTTCTTCACACAGTGCCTGGCACCAACAAAGTAAAGGAGTATCTCCCGGTTATCGGGGATACTCCCATCAGCCATAATATTTATTATTTTTGGTACCCGCCTAGTTGTTGCTCAGCTTGTTGAACTAGACGCTTAGTGATTTCTCCACCAACGGAACCGTTAGCGCGAGATGTTGAATCCGGGCCAAGCTCGACACCGAACTCTTGAGCGATCTCGTATTTCATTTGATCAAGAGCTTGTTGTACACCAGGGACTACTAATTGGTTAGAACTTCTGTTATTTGCCATGTTTGTCACCTCCCTTGTAACCATAGAATGCTTCAAGAAGAGATTTCACATGCATCAGTAAGCCAACCAATTTGTGGTAATAATTTATGATCTATTAAAAAAGGTCTTCAAATTCCTTGTCCAACTCTTCAGCAGATGAAAGAGTCTGTTTGTACGTCCTTTCAGCCGCATCCTCTACAAGAGCCTCAATATCGAGGTTTCCTTCGAAACGGTTTGCTTTTGTACGGTTTGGCTTTGTTTTCGTCTGAGGCGGCAGAAATATTGTGCAGCAGTCTTCATAGGGAAGAATAGATAACTCATACGTATCGATCTTCTGCGCGATATCAATGACTTCCAGTTTATCCATGGCAACGAGAGGCCGTAATACCGGCATTGTTGTCACTTCGTTAATCGTAAACATACTGTCCAGCGTCTGGCTGGCCACCTGTCCCAGACTTTCCCCGTTAGCCAGGGCCAAAGCTTTATTTTTTGCGGCTACTTTTTCGGCGATACGAAGCATCACACGGCGCATGATGGTCATCTCGTATTCACCCGGCACAGCTTCATGAATTTTTTTCTGAGCCTCTGTGAACGGCACAACATGAAGGGTTATTTCCGTTCCGGCATAGCGGGAGAGAACTTTTGTCAGATCTTTTACCTTTTGAAGAGCACGCTCGTTTGTAAAAGGCGGACTGTGGAAATGAACAGCCTGGAGATCGACTCCGCGTTTGAGCATCTGGTAGCCTGCTACAGGACTGTCAATCCCTCCTGAAAGCATCAGCATGACACGGCCGCCTGTTCCTATAGGCAGTCCCCCCGGCCCCTTGACCGTTTTACACGTAAGGTAGGTTGCCTCCTGACGGACCTCTACTTTTACTTCTACATCAGGGATATGAACATCTACTGTAATGTCACCTGTGTTTTGAAGAATATGAGATCCAAGTTCATAATTGAGCTTTTGTGAACGAACCGGAAAAGATTTGTCAATCCGTCTGGCAGATACTTTAAACGTCCCTTCTTCATCCGGCAGGGCATCTTTAATGGCAAAAAGAGCAGCAGCCTTAATTCCATCAAGCTCATTGTCCGTTTTCAATGCTGGACTGAATGAATGAATACCGAATAAGTGCTGAAGTATGTCTGAGACACCCTGTACATCTTCCCCATGAAGTTCAACAAACATACGCCCAAAGGAACGTTTCACTTTAACTTCCGGAAACTTCCTTAACGCGGTCCGGATATTGTGCTGAAGCCGTTTTTCAAAATGGCTGCGGTTCTTTCCTTTTAAAGAAAGCTCTGCATAACGTATTAATATATGGTCATATACTGGTTCCATTATCTGTTTACCACCTTTAATAGTGAAGGAATCATTTCCTTCGTATAATCAATAAACGCTGACATTTCTTCGTTGGTATTTTCAAAAGACAAAGACACCCGGACACCGCTTGCAGCACGCTCATAACTAAAACCACACGCCGTCAGGACTCTGCTCGGTTCCGCGAACTTCGATGAACATGCACTCTTCGTTGATACATACATGCTCTTTTCTCCATAGGATTGCACAAGAACTTCAGGCTTAAGTCCCGGCACCGAGAAATTGACAATGTGCGGCGCCCGTTCTTCAGGTGTATTGACATAGACACCATCAATGGACTTCAGTTCTTCGATGAGGCGTTCCGACATCCGGTAAAGCTCTTTTGTTCGTTTAACTGCAGCATCCTGTGTCATTCTGAGGGCTTTTACCATTGCTGTTGCCCCCGCAACGTTTTCAGTGCCGGCACGCATTTGATGTTCCTGGCTCCCACCTTTAAATATAGGTGAGAGTTTGGTTCCTGCTCTCGCATACAAAAGCCCTGTTCCCTTCAATCCGTGGAACTTATGGGACGAAAAGGAACAGAAATCCACTTTCGCATTCTTCAGGTGAAGAGGAACCTTCCCCACACCCTGAACATGGTCTACATGAAAAAGGACTTTAGGATGGTTTAGTAAAAAGTTGCCGATCTGTTCAACCGGATTGATGGAACCAAGCTCATTATTTACATGGAGAAGAGAAACAAGAACCGTTTCGTGCCCTACTGCTTGTTTTACATCATCCAGGCTTACGATGCCTTTGTTATTTACCGGAAGATAGGTGACATTAAAGCCTTCCTGTTCCAGCTGCCTGAAGGTTTCGTAACTTGAAGGATGCTCTGCTTCAGAGGTAATAAGATGCCTGCCCCTTGACCGGTGCTGATAGGCCGTACCTTTTATCGCAAGGTTGTTGCTTTCTGTTCCACCAGATGTAAACAGGACCTCTTTAAAATCAACATTCAAAAGGCTTGCTGCACGTTCACGTGTCTGGACGAGAAGCCTTTCCGCCTGTTTTCCTCCAGGGTGCAGCGAAGAAGGGTTGCCAAAAAAGTCCACAGATACCTTTGCAAACGTCTCTACCACTTCGGGATATGGACGTGTGGTGGCACTGTTATCAAAATAAATCATTTATTGTTAACTCCTTTTAAGTACAAGTGAGATAAACGTATACTCCCCAACAGCTTATCATATCATAACCCTTAGGCTTTTTTAATCCGCTTTGTTAATTTCGGAGTCATTTCTGCTCGCGGTTAATCCTCAGGGATCGGGCTTGCCTTTGCGGCTTCCCGGCAATCACTACTAATATGGAACCACCGGACTTTAACAAAGCCTTTACATTAAACACCGGGTATTCTTTTTAAAATACGTAAAATCCTCTTACTATCATACAAAACCTGACGCGTCTGTCCAGGATCAGTTTACCCCGGTTGTTCATGTTTGTTCCCTGAAAAGCCGGACAGTCCGACCTTAATTCCCCGCTTCAACTGTATATCTGCCACCATAAAATAAAAATTCTTTTAATTTTAACTGTTTACAACATTCGACTTTATGATAAAATTACGTTTGGCTTTATTGCTTTAAAGCCCAAACTAAATGATTTACCAATGTGATCGTTAACTCCAGGAGGTTTCATCCATGAATAAGAAAACGCTTACAAATAAGGAAACAGTTGCCATCGGCCTGATGATGTTTGCCCTGTTTCTTGGCGCCGGGAATCTTATCTTCCCTCCAGCACTCGGACAACAGGCTGGTACCGCAGTATGGACTGCCATTATAGGCTTTCTCGTTACAGGAGTCGGACTGCCTATACTCGCGATCGTCGCTATTGCAAAGTCCGGGGGAGATTTACAGAAAGTTTCAAACAAAGTAAGTCCGGCTTTCGGCTTATTTTTTCCATTGGTCGTTTATTTAGCAATCGGCCCATTATTCGGTATCCCCAGAACTGGGAGTGTCGCTTTTGAAATCGGGGCCACACCGTACACCGGTGAAGGGGCCCAGACCCTCCTGCTCTTTATCTTTACACTTGTTTTCTTCGGAGTAAGCTACTGGCTGTCCCTTAACCCGTCCAAGCTTGTTTCACGGCTTGGGAAGTATTTGACACCGGCACTTGTTATCCTATTAACAGTCCTTGCTTTAAACGGCTTCCTAAACCCGGTAGGTTCGATACAGGAGCCATCAGAAGGCTATACCCAGTTTCCATTCTTTAAAGGATTCCTGGAAGGCTATTTAACGATGGACGCCATTGCGGCACTTGTTTTCGGTATTGTCGTCATCTCCAGAATGAAGGAACACGGTGTTACCGAACCAAAGGAAGTCGCAAGAAAAGCCGTGCATGTGGGGCTGATAGCCGGAAGCGGACTGGCACTTGTCTATTTTTCCCTTTCCTATCTGGGGGCTACCAGCGTAAGTGAAATCGGTATGATGGATAACGGGGGGCTGATTCTCACTGCCGTTTCCAGAATGCTATTAGGGGAAACAGGCGTTGTACTGTTGTCCTTTGTTATCGTTATTGCCTGTTTAACGACTTCTGTCGGCCTGATCTCTGCGTTCGGTGAATATTTAAAACGTGTGGCTCCCCGGGTTCCATATCCGGTTACTACAGGGATCATCGCCTTATTCAGTCTTCTCATGGCTAATATGGGACTTACACAGTTGATTGCTTTTTCACTGCCGATGCTCATTATGATTTATCCCATAGCCATCGTGCTGATTGTTTTCGTATTGATCGACCGCATCTTCGGCCAAAAAGCCGCCGTGTATAAGGGAGCTGTTATCGGAGCCGCATTGATCAGTGTACCAGAAGGACTGATTACAGCCGGAATCTTTGCTGAACCCCTGACTTCAGTACTCTCTATACTGCCATTCTTTGAAATGGGTATCGGATGGGTCATCCCTGCTACAGCAGGCGCTGTGATAGGGTGGTTCTTTTCAGCGGAAAAATAATTTAATTCTTTCAGGGCTGTACCGGAAGTAAACAACTTCGCGGTACAGCCTTTTGTTATTTATTACACCCTTTTCGAGGCAGGTAAAGCCTTTCGATTTCCAAGAGTGGGACTGAGGCTCTTCAGCTGAAGCTCTAGGGTTTAAAAATACTCCACGACCTTAGGACCAGCAATGGTTAATCGTTGAATTTTAAACAGCAAAAAACCGAGTGTGATGTTACACACTCGGCTGTAATGATTCTTCTCTTTGAACACGTTCCAGGACGTCTGGGTCTACCGGCCGGATCGCTTTTACACTCAATTCGAGAGCTTCTTCATACTGATAGTTGCGAAAGGCTTCCTCTGCCTGAAGCAGGAGAATATTTAACCTGTCATCCTTCCTTCTAAAACGATTTCCATACTGGATAACCCGCTCAGCAAGCGTCGCTTTCTCAATAAGGTCGTTCAGCACCGCCATAAAGTTTTCGATATGGACGTGCGCCTTATCTACATGGTGAGTCACTTCATCAATGGATAACGGAACTTCATCAAGTTTATTTGAAGCCTGAATGAAGTACTCTTCAGCTGTATCCATTTCCTTTAAGATATCTTTCGGGAGACCGGGGATGTTGCTCTTTTGAAGCTTCTTCTGCCCGCTGATCAGTTTCTGCTTGAGCTCCCTTAACGTTTCTTCTGCTTTTCGCTCATCACTTCTCATTTCTTCAAGAACCTCTTTAGCATGGAGAAGTTCCGCTTCCCCTGCTTCAAGCTTTTCTTTAAAGTCTGTAACCATCTTGCGTAAAGCGGTATAGGACTGCTTTTGATTCTCAATGTAATCTTCAATCATCATAAACTGCTGAATGATTTCCTTCACTGTTTTTTCCAGTTTAAAGTGAGCTTTATACTCATCTTCAGTGAGGCGGTAGGTCATCTTTACTTCTTCTGTTTCAACAAGCAGCTGCTGGAAGTGCTCCGGAAGCAGGTCCACACGCCTTGCCAGCTCATGAACTTCCTGGGTTACTACCTGTTTGGAGAGGGCTTCGTATTCAAGCGTCTCATATATCCCGTCAATTTCAGACTGGATCGCAGCAACCGGTTCTTTCACTTCTTCAACCTTCACATCGTACAAAAGATCGATAAGCTGATCGAGTTCCTGCTTCATTTTTGTAGTCTGACTTGTGAAGCCAAAATGTTCAATGGCAAATCCCTTCTCTTCCATCTCTTTGAGACCGAGGGAAAGCTCAGTAAGCTGTTTTGGAAGGTCCTTTTCAATAAGAACGAGATAAGGAGGCACTTCTTCAATCAGGGAATTGATATGCTGAAGAGATTCTTTCATCTCTTCGAGGGTTTCTCTTGCAAGAAGATAATTGCCTTTTGCAGTATGCTCTGCAAATGCATCGAAAGTCCCATGAACATCTTTCATCATCTGATCAAGTTTACCGCCTGCATCTCCAAGAGTGCTGCGCTTCATCCACAGTTTCTTTTTGGTTTCATCATAGTAGTTCTGGACTTCACTGATTTCTTCTCTGTTTCTTTCCTCGCTCTCAACCAGTTCATCAATTTCTTTAATCATGTTTTTCATATGTGTCTCAATCGCGAGGAGCGTATAATCCACTTCGACCATCAGCTTTTTTGCTTTTCTGAAGCGGTACCTGTTCGCTGATTCTTCAATATCAAACAGCTTTTCTTCTACATCCGGAAGCTGTTTTGTAACAATATCATCCCACTCCGAACGCCATGCTTCAAAACGTTGCTCAGTCTCTCCGGACATGGTAAGCCCCTTGATTTTAGAGATCTCCTCTGAAACCGGCTCATTCATAATTTTCATTTTCCATTGTTCAAGCCTGTCAACTTCCTTGTATATCTTTTTTCTTGAAACCGCTCCGATAATAACGGCCAGAATGATTAATCCGATAAGAGAATAAATAACTGGAGCTGTCATAGGGAACCTCCTCTGTAAGTCGTAATTATGTAAGAACGTCTGTTGTAAGGCGTCCATTTTGATTTATAATAGAACCAGGATTTTGTCGAAAAAAAGCTGCCTCCCCTGGCCGCAGGTTGAAGTAAGCGTCTATGTTCCTTATAATATCATGGAAAAATATATATTTGAGCGATTTTATTGGATTTTTTTTAGTTCTTTCTGACTTTTTTATTTAAAGCGACATAATACGGGATAATCCAACAATGAGGTGAATAAAACCATGATCGAGTATGATGGACACGTCCACAGCCCGTTCTGTCCCCACGGAACAAAAGATACGTTTGAAGACTATATAAAACAGGCGGTTAAACTGGGCTGTAAAGGGATGACCTTTACTGAGCACGCTCCTCTTCCACCATCCTTTGACGACCCTGTCCCAGATAAAGACAGTGCAATGGATCTTTCAGATCTGAATCACTACATTACTGAGCTTCAAAACCTCAAGGAGAAATATAAGAACGAACTCGATATCCGGATTGGACTGGAAGTGGACTACATTGAAGCCTATGAAGAAGAAACGCGGCTGTTTCTTAATGAAGTCGGTCCTGTTCTTGACGACGCCATATTATCGGTCCATTTCCTTAAGATCAATGATCGGTATACGTGCCTTGATTACTCACCCGGTATGTTTAATGAAGCCATCACAGCTTCAGGATCTCTCGAAGCTGTCTATGACCGGTATTTTTCAACCGTACTTTCCTCCATTAAAGCCGATTTAGGAAGCTATAAACCTAATCGCATCGGACACATCACACTCGTAAAAAAGTTTCAAAAGCGATTTCCAGCTTCCTTTCCATGCCTTCAAAAAGTCCTGCCCATTCTGACGGAAGTGAAAAAGCACAGCATGACCCTTGATGTAAACGGGGCTGGATTCATAAAACCTCTCTGCGGTGAAAGCTACCCTTCATCCGATGTCCTGAGGAAGGCTGCAGAGATGAAGATCCCATGTGTATACGGCTCTGATTCCCATTCGTACAAACAGCTTGGGTCAGGTTATGTAAAATTAAAGGACCAGGTGCCACTCACTCCCCCGGCTGTTTATCCGGAGTGATGATCCTTTAGTTCTTTTGGAATTTCCCCATGATACAAAGGAGACAGCCACCTGGTAATCTCCTGATAATACCGGTTCAGGAAGTGACTTTCGTGAGGCATTAAATGATAAACCTCCCGTATATACTGGGGATGAAGAAATGGGAGAATGAGCATTCCCCGGAATTGAAGAATCCAGAAATCATTCGGCGGATGACGAAACTCTCCTTTTTCAAATCCTGTTTTAATAATTCTCTTATACAGAGACTTCTCCTTCGTCAGATACGTTGTCATAAGCTCCCTCACCAAGGTTGTATCCAGGGTGATTTCCCGGTGGACAAAGCGGGCAAGGTGGTGCCTCCGCTGTTGATAGGACAGAACATCCCAGACAGCTGAAAGCAAGGCTGCTCCGGCACCGGTCTGGTCAATATGACCGGTATGTCTTTCTATGGATTCTACAAACCCCTCCAGAAAGTCTGTCATCAAATGTTCCAGAAGCCCTTGCTTACTTCCAAAGTAATAGGAGATCAAAGCGACATTGGCATCAGCTTTAGCCGCTATATCTCTAACGGATGTGCCTGCATATCCCTGGACATTGAATAAATCGATGGCTGCTTTTACAACCTTTTCTTTAGACGCCTTTCTCGATGGCACGGATGATCACTCCAGACATTAACCAAAATTTCCTTATTATATCGTAATTCGAATAAAGGAGACAAAATTCCTGCTAAATCGATAAGCCTTTCTTTACAAAGGGCTTATCTTTTATGATATACTTTACAAAATTTCAAGTTGAGATGATTCAGGAGGGGTCACATTGTTTCAGTCAACCGCTTATCAGGGTTCTCTCGAGAACCAGTATGACACGTTAATTATGCAGCTGAAAGGATTGTTGTATGACGAAGAAGACCTCATCGCAAATCTGAGTAATGCTTCTGCTTTGCTTAACCAGTTTCTCACTGAGGTAAACTGGGTGGGCTTTTACCTCTGGAAAGAGGATGAGCTTGTTTTGGGACCTTTTCAGGGTCTTCCTGCCTGTGTGCGGATTAAAAAAGGCAAAGGCGTATGCGGCACTTCCGCCGAAGAGCAGAAAGTGATGCGTGTCGATGATGTTCATGCTTTCCCGGGGCATATTGCCTGCGATGCGGCATCACAATCTGAAATCGTACTGCCGTTAGTGAAAGATGGAAAGCTCATTGGTCTCCTTGATATTGACAGTCCTGTTAAGTCGCGTTTCAGTGAGGAAGATGAAGTACAGCTCACCAGATTTGTAAAAGAGCTTGTAGATAACCTCTGAAGAACTAACCCGCTGCACTCATAATGAAGAGGATGTTCCTTTATCAGGAGCATCCTCATTTTTATTCCACTATTCCCAGCAGCTCGCTGGCCATTCTTACCTGGCTTTTCCCTGAGGTCTTTGACAAATACAATGCCTGGTCTGCCAGGTTAAATAACCTTTTGTGGGATTTGGTTTCTCCCCGGGACCAGGTTGAAACGCCACAGGAAACCGTTACGTGAGGGTCGGTCTGCTCTTGTACCTTATCGTGAATTCGCATTGCCACTTGTCTGGCTGTATCTTCATCGGTCCTCGGAAGGTAGACTGCCAACTCTTCTCCTCCCCACCGGGCCGAGATGTCATGACCTTCTTTCGTGTTTCCCTTTAATATTTCCGCTACCTGAATAAGTACTTCATCCCCTACCTGATGTCCGTAAGAGTCATTAATTTGTTTAAAATCATCAATATCAAAAAGAATAAACGAACCTAAGGCATCCTTTTGCATGGATTCGGCCAGTTTTTCATCCAGATACGCTCTTGTATAAAGTTTCGTTAAATAATCACGGATAACCAGTTCACCAAGTTCTTCATGAAGCATAGCATTCATAATCGCAAGAGTGGAGTGATGAACAAGAGACTCCACCAACTTGTAGCTTTCAAATGAAAAGGCGTATTCATCCCGCTTCAGGAGCACCACAGCCCCTTTGATCTTTTTATCATGAACCATCGGAACAACAATGATAGAAGGAAATTCAGCCAACAGGTCCGATTCCGCATTTCCCAGTAACACACCGTCTTCATTAATTTGATTCACATATTCTTTCAATCCCTTTTTCAACCGGGGATTTTTAAAAGCTTGCGTGCTGCCCGGCAAATAATGGTCTTCTCCTGAATTAAACATGACAAAGCCCGTCTCATCGCAAGAAAACGACTTCTGAAAGCTTGTACGCATATAAGCCAGGAGCTCACGAAGCTTAAGTTTCGAATTCAGCCTGGCTGATGTTTTATTAATCATCTGAAGGTTCGCAATATGCTCGTTGGACTGCTCATACAGCCGGGCATTTTCAATGGCATTCCCCCCTGTATCTGCAAACATTTGAATAAACGAAAGCTCCTCAGGCGAAAAAACAAGATTTGCAGTTGAGATCAATGTCAGTACACCGTATATACTCTGCTTCCCTTTTAAAGGGACAAAAAGGTATGTGCTTCCGGTTCTCAAGCAGTCTTTCACCTGAATCCTCCCGGTCAGGTAGGCTTCTACCGCTGTACTCTCTTCCTGGTTAATGTTCAGTGATTTCACCTGAAGAGCCGCATCGTTCATTTCGAGATCATGGGTGAGCAGCAACTCAGACTCAAATGTCGGATAAGCTTCATGAAGAGACACAACCATCTCTTTTAAAATCCCCCGGACATCCATAGAAGAGTAAAACTTTTGATTCACTTTGAGCAACAATTCGTTACGCTTCTTTTCCCGGATCATTCTATCGTATTCAATCAGTCTCTTTACCCACGGTGTTAATGCAGCAAGAAGTTTCTGCAGCTCTCTTAAATCTTTCAATTCGCACTCTCCCTCTTCTGTGAGAAGAAGCAGGAGCCCAAGTGTGGAATCCGAAGCTGAAAATGGGAGGACGACGAAATCACTGTACCGGTCCTCTTTTTTAAACAGGGGTTTATGTTGAATATCCCGTTTATTTAGTATTGTAAAACCTTGTGCATATTTTTCATTTATGCAGTCCTGGAAAACAGGCTCCTGAATGGCATACTCTTCCCTGTCCCATTTAGGGAAATCAGTAGTCTCAAAAGGAAGATAGGTATTTAAAGTTCTGTCATATAAATAAAGAGCTATTGTGCAGTCTTCCATAAGCTCTGAAACGGTTAGAAGCAGACGCCTGGCAAACAAATGAAGGTTATGATTATAGTCTGTATCAGACAACAGGTCCATCACCCGTTCGTGTACAGTTCCTCGGGTTGAAATATGCTCATACCGTTTGTTGGTCTCATCGAGTTTCATACTCATTGATACAGTCTGCTTAAAGCCATGAAGAAAGGCGGCGGCTGCCGGGGCCTGTTTGTGATCAGACGGCATAATCATTCCAAGATACCCGTTCCACTTTTCACTGTGCTGCTGTATTGATAAAACGACCGCATCGACATTGTACATGTCATATGTATATGGAAATCCTTCTTCTGAAAAGCTCATTTCTATCCGGTTAAACACATCGATCATTTTTTCCGGGAGTTTCCCTAATTCTTTCATTGTCCGGACCTTCCCCTGCTCATCGGCTATAAAAAGAATTGCCGGCTCAAAAAGATCGATAAAGGAAGACTCGTCATTTATTATAGAATAGAAGATTTTTGAAAAGTTTATGGACATTGCGGGCATAAAGACTCACCTCCGGCTGTACATCTATTTACCTATGCATAGTCATTATACCCTTGTTTTACTTCTTTGGGCTTGTTATTGGAATATTTCATTAAAAATAATTCCATCCGTTTATCTGAAGGCCTTGTTAAAGGTAGACTTGACTTTTCATTCACGGCGTTGTACACTGTTCTTTGTGCAAATAAGGCAGCCAAAGGTGAACATTATTCAGTTTCATTTTATTCCCGTTATGTGCGAGGTGCATCGCGTAACCTCCAGCTGTCGAGGCGATGGTGCATGAAAATAAAATGACTGTGTAAATGGGATCGCCACTTACTGTTCTGTTTCACAAATATACGTTTTACGAAGGAGGAGCTAATTATGGCTCGATATACTGGACCATCTTGGAAGCTTTCTCGTCGTTTAGGTATCTCTCTAAGCGGAACTGGGAAAGAACTACAAAAGCGCCCTTACGGACCTGGTGAACACGGTCCTAACCAGCGCAAGAAAATGAGTGAATACGGACTTCAGCTTCAGGAAAAGCAGAAGCTTCGTCACCTATACGGAATGAACGAGCGTCAATTCCGTCGCATGTTCGATGAAGCAGGAAACATGAAAGGGATCCACGGTGAAAACTTCATGATCCTTCTTGAATCTCGTCTTGACAACCTTGTTTACCGTTCCGGTCTTGCACGTACTCGTCGTCAAGCCCGCCAACTGGTAAACCACGGTCACATCACTGTTGACGGCGGACGCGTAGACATCCCGTCATACCGCGTAAAGCCTGGTCAAACAATCAGCGTTCGTGAAAAGTCCCGCAACCTTACAGTAGTTAAGGAAGCATTGGATGTAAACGACTTCGTACCAGCTTACCTTGATGCTAATGTTGACAACCTTGAAGCAACTTACACTCGTCTTCCTGAGCGTTCTGAGCTTCCGGCTGAAATCAGCGAGCAGCTTATCGTTGAGTTCTACTCTCGTTAATAAGTTGAATAGCTTTAAAAAGCAGATCCTTTTGGGTCTGCTTTTTTTTTATGGAACCGCCCGCGGGCGAGGAGGGGGGCTACTTTGTTTAAACCGCCGCCTGACTTGATTAAACGCACCCAGGCGCATCCACCCCTTCCAAAAAAACCGGCTCCCAAAGGAACCGGCTCTTCTTTTATCCCTTGTAATGAACAAGGAAATTCTTCTTTTTTCCGCGTCGGATGATCGTAAACTGACCATCGATTTTATCTTCCGGCCCCATCGATTTGTCCATCTCCTGGCAGCGGTCTCCGTTGATGTACACAGCACCGTTCTTGATGTCTTCTCTGGCCTGTCGTTTAGAAGGAGAAACACCACCCTCAACGAGTACATCAATCAGACCTTTCCCTTCTTCAATTGTGAAGGAAGGAACATCCTTGAAGCCTTGCATCACTTCATCAGCTGATAACGCCTTTAAGTCTCCCCCGCCAAACAATGCAGCAGAAATGTTTTTAGCCTGTTGAACCGCACCTTCATTATGTACAAAAGCAGTCAGCTCCTCAGCAAGGCGCTTCTGTGCCGCACGTTCGTGTGGACGCTCTGCCACTTCTTTTTCAAGAGCAGAGATGTCATCCTGAGACAGAAATGTAAAGAATTTCAGAAACTTAATCACATCATTGTCGTCCGTATTTAAAAGGAACTGGTAGAATTCGTAAGGAGACGTCTTCTCAGGGTCAAGCCAGATTGCCCCCCCTTCTGTTTTGCCAAACTTCGTACCGTCAGCTTTCGTGACAAGGGGAATAGTAAATCCAAATGCCTTGGCTTTTTCATCTTCATCCTGACCGTACATTTTGCGGATAAATTCAAGACCTGCAGTGATGTTTCCCCACTGGTCACTACCCCCGATCTGCAGCTTACAGTTCTCTTCTTTATATAAATGGTAGAAATCATAAGACTGGAGGATCATGTAACTAAACTCTGTAAATGAGATTCCTGATTGAATACGGGATTCAACGGAATCTTTCGCCAGCATGTAGTTAAGGCTGAAGTTTTTCCCTACATCACGTAGGAAATCTACAACGCTCATTTCACTGATCCAGTCGTAGTTATTTTTAAGTTCAGCTCCGTTTTCACCGTCAAAATCGAGGAAACGCTTCAGTTGTTCGCGGATCTTGTCACTGTATCCTTCGACAACACTCTGTTCATTTAACGTACGCTCAGCTTTTTTTCCACTCGGATCACCGATCAGCCCAGTAGCCCCTCCTACAAGAGGAAGTGGTTTATGACCTTCAAGCTGGAATCGGCGAAGGGTAATGATTGTAAGCAGGTGACCAATATGAAGGCTGTCTCCTGTTGGATCAAATCCGCAATACAATGACACCTTCTCTTTATTTAACAATTCCGTCAGACCGGATTCATCAGTCATCTGGTTGACCAGTCCGCGGTACTTCAATTCTTCAAGTAACATCATGGTTTCTCACCTCATTTTTAATTTGCACTTTTCGAAAACAGTCTTAAGCCCTTCATTTAAAACACAAAAAAACCTCCTCCCAATAAAGGGACGAGATGCTCGCGGTACCACCCTCGTTGAAAGTGAATATTCATCACTTTCCACTCACGGATAACGGTCCGCTCGCCGCCAATGCACTTGGAAGCTCAAAGATGTAATTCACAGGACGCCTTTGTTCCGGTTTTCACCAACCACCGGCTCTCTAAAGACAGGGAGTCGTCTGCTACTGCTTTCTCATCATTGCTTATAACTGTATTAACTGCATTATTTTTATCATAATACGGGATGACTGTCAAACCAATATAACGACAAATACACCCATAATGTATTAAACCAATTACATTATATGCTATAATATTGTTGACTTTCTAGGGGGTTTTAAACGATGTCAGATAAAAAATTTTCATTCGGAGATTTATTCCGGCGCCGTGAGACCAGATCGGTTGTCAAAGGCTTCCGGGTAACATCTCAGGTTGTTTGGAATTTATTTTTAATATTTGCTGTACTGGGACTTATGAGTATCTTCTTTGTCGGAGGTGCCGGAGCCGGTTATTTTGCATCCCTTGTAAAAGATGAACCAATTCGTGGCTATGAAGAAATGAAAGAAGATATATACAACTATGAAGAAACATCCACTATTTACTTTGCAGATAACGTAGAGATGGGTGAAGTCCGCTCTGATCTGGAGCGTCATCCAAGAGAGCTTGATGAGATTTCCAACCATCTAATCGACGCCGTTATTGCAACAGAAGACGAGTATTTCTATGAGCACGAGGGTATCGTGCCTAAAGCATTATTACGGGCTACATATCAGGAGTTTGCCAATTCCACTGTTCAGACAGGGGGAAGTACACTTACTCAACAGCTCATTAAAAACCAGATTTTATCCAGCGAAGTTTCCTTTGACCGAAAAGCAACGGAAATCCTGCTCGCCATGAGACTGGAGCAGTTTTTCGAAAAAGATGAAATTCTTGAAGCGTATTTAAACATCGTCCCATTCGGACGTAATGCCAATGGCCGTCAGATTGCGGGTGCACAGTCTGCAGCACAGGGAATTTTCGGTGTTGAGGCTGATGAACTGAACATCCCGCAGGCTGCCTTTATAGCAGGGCTTCCCCAGAGTCCTTTCGGTTACACGCCGTTTACAGGAACCGGAGAAGTGAAAGAGAATTTTGATCAGGATCACCCAGGCGTACGAAGAATGCGTACAGTACTAGACCGTATGTACCGCCACGGCTATATCTCATCCGAAGAGTACGAAAAGTATCGGGATTATGATATTGTTGCTGATCTGACAGAAAGGGTTGAAGATAACTACGACCTTTACCCTAAAGTGACCTATGAAGTGCTTAACCGCGTCGAAACGAAGATCACGCAAAAGCTTTTGAAAGAAGATGAGATTGACCTCTCTGAAATTGAAGACGAAGATGAACGGCGTGACGTCGTGAATGAATACCGTGAGAAAGCTATTCGTGAAATCCGCGGCGGCGGTTATCATATCCATACGACGATTGACAAAGATATCTTCGATGCCCAGCAGGAAGTGGTTGAAAACTTCGACCTGTTTTACAAGGACCTTACTGTTGAAGATTATGACGAAGAAAATGATGAAGAAATCAAGTATGATGCAATGCAAGAGCTGGGCTCCATGCTTATTGAAAATGATACAGGTAAAATTATCAGCTTCGTCGGCGGACGTGATCCTGACATGGAATTTAACTTTGCCACACAGGCCAGAACTTCAGTCGGTTCGACAATGAAGCCTTTCACATTCGCAGCTCTGATGGAATCCGGCGACGTACAGCCTGGCTTCATTTCACCTGACGCACCTTATGAAACACCTGTCGAAGAGCATAATGTAACAAACTTTAATGATAATTATGATGGTCTTATAACAATCAGAGAAGCTTTGCAGCGTTCACGAAATGTTCCCGCTGTCAGAGAATATAACCGCGGAAATACAGAAGAAATTAAAGGTTTCCTCGTAAATAATAACCTAATTTCTGATAACCATGAAATGGTAGAGATTCTCCCTTTGGGAACAAGTGTCGTAAGTGTTGAAAATAATACAAATGCCTACGCTACTTTCGCCCGAAACGGAAAATATAAAGACAGTTATATGGTGGAACGCATTGAAGGACCTGACGGCGAAATCATTTATGAGCACGAGTCTCTTGAAAGAGAGGTTTACTCAGAGCAGACAGCCTATCTGACGATTGACATGTTAAGAGACGTGCTTGAATCCGGCGGCGGTACCGCAGCAGCTCTTCCAAGCATGCTGGACTTTTCAAGTGATTTAGCAGGTAAAACCGGTACTTCTCAGGGAGTTCGGGACGCCTGGTTTGTCGGAAGTAACCCTAATATCTCCATGGGTGTCTGGTTTGGTTACCGCGATAACCTGTCCCTTCCTCACGACGCCCGTGAATATGATGGTACTCCAAGCTACTCCAGACGTGTTCAGACCATGTGGGCCGAGCTTGCGAATGTAGCCTATGAGATTAACCCTGATTTAATGGACTCTGGTGAGAACTTCCAGCAGCCGAGCGGGATTGTCCGTCAGGAAGTATGTGGAATTTCAGGTTTGCTTCCTTCTGATCTTTGCCGTGAAGCTGGATTAGTAACAACAGACCTGTTTAACGCAGAACACGTTCCAACTGAACGCGATGACAGTCTGCAGCGTGTCCGCTTTGTGAAAGTCGGAGATGATAACTACTTAGCACTAGACTCTACACCTTCTGAATTCACGAAAGCCGGTGTGTCAGTGAAAGAGGAGTACTTCGACTTTGGTGGTGATATTTCTGAATATATCCCTGATGACTGGGATACGTTAGTACCGGATGAGGAAGCACCGGATAACGGTCAGAGACCAGGAACACTTACAAGTGTCTCCACATCAGGAAGTTCCGTCACATGGAACTCTCATCCTGATGACGATGTAGTCGGTTACCGGGTTTACCGATCTTCCTCAGAAAATGGAAGCTTCAGTAAGGTAGAGAGTGTCCGTTGGGATGAATCATTCTCTTACTCAGGTTCTTCCGGATACTACATCGTAACAGCTGTCGATGTAGCCGGCCGTGAATCAAGTCAGGGAAGTCCGGTCAGAGTCGGCTCAGGAGGATCATCTAATGATGATGACGATGACGACAGCGATTCAGACTCCGGAAGCAGAGATAACGATGATTCCGGCAATGATGAGGATGATTCGGACAATGGTAACGATAATGGCAATGGTAATGGCAATGGTAATGGCAATGGTAATGGCAATGGTAATGGTAATGGTAATGGTAATGGCAATGGTAATGGTAATGGTAATGGCAATGGTAATGGTAATGGTAATGGTAACGGGGACGACGATTCCGATGAGGATGACGATGACGATGAGGATGAGGATGACGATGAACCGGAAGATGAATCCGAGGACGATGAAGATGAGGATGAGGATGACGAAGAGGAAGATTAACGCCATTCCTGACTTTGCCTGTTTTAATGAAAAAGGGAGTAAGACACCCTGACAATAATGACAACGGATTCGTCCAATGCTTTAGAAGCTGTCCAAAGAACCTCATTGGACAGCTTCTTTTACTTTTATTTTGTTATACCAAAAGCTCGCTGACAAAATATTTCTCCCACAAAAATATGGAGAAAACTGTGATTACAGTCACTTCTTATTCCTTTAACCTCGTACTTTAACAAAAGTGTGAATTTTTTGTCATTTAACCATTGTATTTCAGGAGTATGATATAGTAAAATCATGCAGTTAATATAGTGGTTAATGCTGTCACTCTTGTGGAATGAAAAAGGTAAAGAGATTTATGACTGGTAAGATTAGTGGAAGAGGTGGGCTGCCCGTGAAGCACCGAAAAACATACCACTCCTATGAAATAACAGATCGTGATAAAAACATTTTAGTAGAAGGTCCTGTCGAAAAAGAGGCACTTGAGAGCTTTACAATGGATGAGGGACTGGTTGCCTTTCGTCCACCGGATAAGCAGAAAGAAGCACTAATGAAAGTTGTCGAGATGCCGGAGAGCCGGATAATCGTGGCCAGGGATGGAGATAAAATTGTCGGATACGCCACTTTCCTTTATCCCGACCCCCTTGAAAGGTGGTCTGAAGCAAACATTGATAACCTGATTGAACTTGGCGCTATTGAGGTTTCTTCAGAGTATCGTGGTTACAATCTGGCCAAGAATATTTTGAAAGTCTCCATGATGGATGACGCAATGGAAGATTATATTATCATCACCACAGAGTATTACTGGCACTGGGATTTAAGAGGAACCGGTCTGTCCATCTGGGAATACAGAGATGTGATGGAGAAAGTCATGAAAGCCGGGGGCCTTGAATGGTATGCCACAGACGACCCGGAAATCTGCTCACACCCTGCAAACTGCCTTATGGCAAAAATCGGCAGCCGTGTCGGGCCAGATTCGGTTCACGAGTTCAACCGCATACGGTTTAAACACAAATACATGTTCTGACATTTTGGAAACGAGGGATGCTTTATGATGCTGGAAGAAATAATGAAAACCGATGTCGTTTCTGTAACCGCCTCCACTTCACTCACTGAAGCATTTACATTAATGGAGAAGTATAAAATCCGCCATCTGCCAGTCACTGATGAAGACGGCAGAATTGAAGGCATTGTTTCCGACAGGGATTTAAGAGATGCCAGCCCTTCAATTTTTAACCCGTCTGAAACGTCTTTTGCCGAAAAGCAGGTAGCCTCAATTATGGTTACTGATGTTATTACAGGGCTTCCGACAGATTTTGTCGAAGATGCGGCTACAGTCATGGTGGAAAATCAGTTCAGCTGTCTTCCCATTGAGCGTGAAGAAATCCTCGTAGGAATTATTACTGACTCTGATCTTCTAAAAACGCTTGTAAGATTGACGGGTGCCGACCTGCCTACTTCACGTTTGGAAGTAGAAGTTCCCAATGTAGCAGGTATGCTTACCAAAGTCGCCAGCCTTGTGAGTGAGATGGGAGTAAATATCCAGAGTGTACTTGTGTATCCGAGTAAAAATCCTGAAAAGAAAGTCCTGGTTTTCCGTGTACAGACGATGGATACAAGAAAGCTCGTTCTCAGTATTGAAGAAAATAACTATAAGGTGACATGGCCCAGCTTGGATACGGGGATGTCTTTATGAAGAAAAAATCAGCATTTGTTTACTCTCCAGAGCAGTTGTCCTACCGTTTTAATGAACACCACCCTTTTAATCAAAAAAGGCTTGAAACAACAAACGATCTGCTGTTTAAACTCGGCGCATTAAGAGACAGTGATATTATTCCCCCGCGCATGGCTACCGAAGAAGAACTTCTGCTGGTACATACAAAAGAATATGTGGAAGCTGTAAAAAAAGCCAGTTCAGAAGAAAACAAGACTTCTTTTTCTTCTACATACGGTCTTGGTACTGAGGATACCCCTGCCTTCCCGCACATGCACGAAGCTGCATCATGGCTTGTTGGTGGTACCTTAACCGCTGTAGATACTATTTTTGAAGGCAGCTATGAACATGCGTTGAATTTAGGCGGCGGCCTCCACCACGGCTTTAAGGGTAAAGCATCAGGATTTTGTATATATAATGACAGTTCCATCGCAATCGAGTACATGAGAAAAAAGTATGATGCGAGGGTTTTGTACATTGACACTGACGCCCACCATGGTGACGGAGTACAGTGGGCTTTTTATGACGACCCGAATGTATGCACGCTCTCCCTTCATGAAACAGGCCGCTACCTTTTTCCCGGTACAGGAAATGTAGCTGAACGAGGTTCGGGTGAAGGATATGGTTATTCCTTTAATGTGCCTTTGGAAGCGTTTACTGAAGATGACTCGTTTTTGGATTGCTACGAAAAAGCCATTACGGCTGTTGCAGAGTATTTTCGTCCGGATGTTATTATCACGCAGAACGGGGCAGATTCTCACTACTACGACCCCCTTACCCACCTGTGTTCAACGATGAAAATCTATCATCAAATCCCAAAGCTCGCTCACAATATTGCTCATCAGTTTTGTGAAGGACGCTGGATTGCTGTCGGAGGGGGCGGCTATGATATCTGGCGTGTTGTTCCAAGAGCATGGTCCCTTATCTGGCTTGAAATGACCGATCAGGCCGAAGATCTCACAAAATCACCGATCCCGCAAAGCTGGATCGACAAATGGAAAGGTTTTTCTCCTGAAACATTACCTGCCAGATGGTTCGATGACGCCGGGATGTACCCTGAAATCCCGCGGAAAAAGGAGATTGAGAAAAAGAACGCGCGTACGGTCCAAAAAGCGCTTGAACCTATTTTCAAGCAGCATAAAAATGTGCAGATATAACAAAAAAAAGAGTCTTTTCAGGAGTGAACTCTGATAAAGACTCTTTTTTAAGGTGATTACATTCGGCTCAGCATCTGCTCAACGATTTTGGCAGAACGCTCTGCAGATTCTTCCACAAACGTTGTAAAGCTCCCTGCTGCTTCTCCATTCGCTTTGTCGGAAATGGATCGCAGAATAACAAAAGGAACATTATTGACCATAGCTGCATGTCCGACAGCCGCCCCCTCCATCTCTACACAAGCACCTTCAAACATCTCACGCAGTTCATTTACCTGATCCCAGTCTGCGATAAACTGATCCCCGCTCAACACGATTCCTTTCATTACTGCTGACACATTCAGATCTTTAGCAGCTTCATATGACAGTGAAACAAGCTTTTCATCTGCCGGAAATGTTGAAGGACCATTAAACATCGGTACTTCTCCGCGTTTAAATCCAAGAGGGCTCGCATCGAGATCATGTTCAATACACGCTGTGGATACGACTAAGTCCCCCACTTCCAGTGAAGGGGCAAGAGCACCTGCCACACCTGTAAAAAGTATCGCTTCCACATTGTACAGGTCGATCAGTATTTGTGTTGTTACTGCTGCATTAACTTTTCCTACCCCGCACCTGGTAATAACAACTTCATGCTCGTGCCACGATCCTTTATATAATGTTAAGTGAGCTTTCTTCTCTTCAGTAAAGGAAGTTCCTTGCTTTAAAAAGTATTCAATTTCTTCTTTCATTGCTCCAATAATGCCTACTCTCATGTTGGTTCCCGCCTTTTTCAGAATCTTATCCATGTTCATTGTAAAGAGAATTGCCACTCCTGTCTATTCCTGAAGCAACATCTATCGGAAAAAGACGAAAAAAAGATCCGGGTGAAGGATTTCCCCGGAAATAGTAAAAAAGTGGATGATTATATCAAATTAGAACATGTCTTTACGATCGTATTCCGGATCGGAAATAACAATCACAACCCGGCGGTTCTGCCTCAGGTTTTCCTCAGTGGAATTAGGGGCTACCGGACGGGTGTCTCCATACCCTACTGCCATAAAACGTTCAGGATCAAGGCTGTTCTCATCAATTAAGTGCCTGATGACACTGGAAGCCCTCGCTCCTGACAGCTCCCAATTGGAAGGGTAGACTGTCGTACTGATGGGGCGGCTGTCTGTATGTCCTTCAACCTTAACAATATTAGGAATTTCATTTAGAAGGGTACCTACCTTGTCCAGAAACGGTCTTGCCCCTTCCAGGACATCAGCCTGGGCAGACCGAAAGAGCGTCTGTTCCTGCAGAACGAGTACAACGCCCCGTTCATCACGTGAGGCCGATATTTCTTCCTTCAACTCATATTCTTCCAAATACTCATTTACTTCCTGAAGGAGTTTATCGAGTTCTTCATTTTCTTCTTCCTCTAAATCAAGCAACGTTTCAAAAGAATCTTCTTCCATTTCAAACGGATCTGCTTTTACCTCTTTTTCTTCAGAAGGATGATCTGCAGGTATAAGAGATGGGAAATTATCAAAAATCGCACGGTCCTGAAAAGATTCTGCCAGAGCCTGAAACTTCTGAGAATCAACTACACTCATTGAAAACAGCAGAATAAAGAAAACGAGGATCAATGTCATCAGGTCAGAGAAGGTGACCATCCACTTTGGGGCACCTTTGGAAGAGTTCTGTTTTCTACGCCTGATCATAGGCGGCTTCTCCTTCCCTTGCCTCTGCCTCTTTTTCTTTAATCCTTGCCGGTAGAAACGCACCAAGCTTTTCTTCAAGTACCTTTGGATTCTGGCCTGACTGAACCCCGAGAATGCCTTCAATAATGATCTGTTTGATGAACACTTCTTCTTCTGTTTTATTCTCAAGCTTGTTAGCCATAGGCAGGAACACCAGATTTGCAAGAAGCGTTCCGTATAATGTTGTAAGTAATGCAATAGCCATATTCGGACCAAGGGTTGCAGGGTCATTTAAATTTTGTAACATAAGGACCAGACCGACAAGTGTACCAATCATACCCCAGGCAGGGGCATACTCCCCTGCTTTTTCAATTATGTAGCGACCTTTACGATGCCGTTCCTCCATAGCCACAACTTCAGCCATAAGAATATCCTTAATCGTTTCCTGCTCAATTCCATCCACAGCAAGAAGAACGCCTTTTTCAATAAACGGATCCTCGACTTCTTCAAGCCCCATTTCCAAAGCCAGCAGCCCTTCTCTTCTCGCTTTTGTAGATAGAGACTTAAACGTGGTTATCAGGTTTTGCAAGTCATAATCCTTAGAATGAAAGACTTCTTTAAAGACTTTCGGTAAAAGAGCCAGTTCTTGTTTTGAAAAGTTAATCAAAATTGCTGCTGACAGCCCACCAAGAACAATGACAATCGATGTCCATTGAACGAAAAAGTGGAAGTTGCCAGGGCCGGCATTAAAGAAGATTGCAAACAAAATCATTGTCAGACCGACAAAGATCCCAATCGGTGTAAAGTAATCGAGTTTCTTCATATTTCCTCTCCCCATCTTCTTTACCATCCGATTGGTCTTTGTCTTTTATATCAATCGGACGATTTCGTCGAATCGCGATACTCAATGCGATGCGGCAATAATACAACATCATCATTGACTTCTTCTTTATTCATATATTTAGTCAGCAGCCGCATGGAAACAGCGCCGATATCGTACATAGGCTGAACAACAGATGTTAATGTCGGACGTACCATGGAAGCAAGCCTTGTATTGTCAAAGCCGATTACTTCAAAGTCTTCCGGTACTTTGTACCCTTTGTCCTGCGCACCATGAATAACACCAAGAGCCATTTCGTCAGTAGAAGCGAAAATAGCTGTAGGCTTGTCTTCAAGAGAAGTCAGTGAGTCCATTGCTTCAAGACCTGAATCGTATGTGTAATCCCCGATTACAACATAGTCGTCGTTAAGTTCAAGTCCTGCGTCACTCAGAGCACGCTTATACCCGGCAAACTTCTGATAGCCATTGATCGGATCTTCAAGTGTTCCCGATAACATTGCAATTCTTTCATGTCCTTTATCAATGAAGTCTTTGACTGCGTCGTAGACACCTTGTTCGTAGTCGATGTTTACACTTGGGAATTCTCTGTCCTTATCCACTGTTGCTGAAAGGACAACCGGTACAGGAGACTGCTTAAACTGCTGGGCATGTTCCTCTGTAATTTCTCCTCCCATAAAAATCAGTCCGTCCACCTGTTTTTCCAGAAGAGTGTTAACTAGATGAATTTCTTTTTCTTTGTTCTGGTCAGAGTTACAAAGAATAATGTTGTATTTGTACATTGTAGCGATATCTTCAATTCCTCTTGCCAGTTCTGCAAAAAAGATACTTGAAATATCAGGGATGATTACACCCACTGTGGTCGTTTTCTTGCTTGCGAGTCCCCGCGCTACCGCATTTGGACGATAGCCCAATCGCTCAATTGCCTCCAGGACACGCTTTCTTGTGGTAGGTTTCACATTTGGGTTTCCGTTAACGACACGGGAAACCGTTGCCATAGAAACCCCCGCTTCTCTTGCTACGTCATAAATCGTAATATTCATTTATAGTCCTCCTTGCATAAATTACCATATTATGGCTTTCATGTTTTCATAACGTAATGCTATGATACGACACTTTAAGGAGGGGCGCAAATTCTTTATTTATATCGACATTTTGTGCCCCTGTATTGATACAAAACGAAATATTTCTCAGTTATTTTTTAATAAATACCTATTATCCATGAAAATAATGTCTAATTGTACTGAATGGTTTTCTGAACGACTTTTGGATTCTCTCCGTCACTTTCTTTCATTACTTTATACTGGAGTCTGTTTGTTCTTCCATTTTGTACAACATCCATCTCCATAACCGTTTGAGTCTTACTGTGCTCAACAATATTTATTGTCAGAGGATCAGCATCAAGAATGGTAGGCCATCTTACACCACGGACAGCTGCAAGGTATTCTCCTTCTCTGCTGCGGCTAAGGTCGGTCATTTTCTCAGATACGGTGTCTGCAAGCTCATCGGATAATACCTGCTGCAGATATTCATCAAGCTCTTCTTTCGTCGTGAAGGATTGAAAAACCGTAACCCCTTCTTCGTTCAGTTGAGTTTCAGATAATGGCTTGCGAATGTGAGACTCTGCCTCAGAGAGAAAATTAATGATTTTTCCCTTTTCTTTTTCTGCATCAGCCTGATTTGTAAATCCAGTGTATTCCATTGCACCGTCTTCGCCGGAATTCCCGCATCCTACCGCAAATCCCGAGAAAAGAGCCAAACAGCAAAACAGCCACATTACTTGCTTCATCATGTCTCACACCCTGTTTTTTCTTAGGTTGACACTTTCTCCATATCCCTATACATTTAAACTGCGGTTTCTCCGCTTCCGACTCAGGCTGTCGTAAGATAGTAAAAGGTATATAGAGTTGCGGCACAGCAAAAAGCCGCCTCAGTAATCACTACTGAGAGCGGCTGTGTTTCATTGAAGACTAGCCTTTAACGACTTTCTTTTGAGATTTGTAAAGCCCTGACTCTTCAAGCTTCGCCATGAAGTCATTGAACTCATCAATGTCCATTTGCTGGGCAGAGTCTGAAAGAGCAACAGCAGGGTCCGGGTGTACTTCTGCCATAACCCCGTCTGCACCAATGGCAAGAGCTGCTTTAGCCGTTGGAAGCAGTAAGTCTCTGCGGCCTGTTGAATGTGTTACATCCACGAATACCGGTAAATGCGTTTCCTGTTTAAGAATTGGAACAGCTGAAATGTCCAAGGTGTTTCGTGTTGCTTTTTCATAAGTGCGGATACCGCGCTCACAAAGCATTACATTTTTGTTTCCTTTAGATAGAATATACTCTGCTGCGTTCATGAATTCTTCAATTGTTGCAGAGAGTCCGCGCTTTAAAAGGACCGGCGTGTCTACACTTCCTGCAGCTTTTAGCAGCTCGAAGTTCTGCATGTTACGGGCACCAATTTGAATGACATCAACATAATTGACTGCCATCGGGATATCACCAGGGTTAACAATTTCACTGATTACAGCAAGTCCGTGCTTGTCTGCTACATCTCTTAAAATCTTAAGTCCTTCTTCACCAAGCCCCTGGAAGTCGTATGGAGATGTTCTTGGCTTAAACGCTCCACCACGCAGGAATTTAACACCTTGATTCTTAAGGGCAGCTGCAACAGCGTCTACCTGCTCGTAGCTTTCAACTGAACATGGTCCGGCGATTAACCGCTGCTGACCATCACCAACGCGCTCTCCGTTAATTTCTACAACTGTGTCATCAGCCTGCTTCTTTCGTGATACAAGCAGTGCTTTTCGATGATCGTCTTCCTGAAGTTCCAGACTTGCTTTAAAGATTTGCTTGAAGATATGTTGAAGGGTCGATGTTTCAAACGGCCCCTGATTGTTTTCTGAAATCATATCCAGCATTTTTCGTTCTCGAACAGGGTCAAAGCGATTTAGACCCTGGGCACTTTTTACCCGCCCAATTTCCTTCGCTAACTTTGCTCTCTCATTTATCAACTTCACTAATTGCAAGTTGACCTCGTCTAATTCTTTTCTCAACTCTTCTAACTGTTCGTTACCCATAGCTGATAACTCCTCTCCTTTGCATCGTGTTGACCTTATTCTTTTCGATTAGGGACTATTATAAACGATACGATTCTTTCTGTCACCCATTTTTTCTTTATAACTTAAACGCTTTTAAGCACTAAAGTAAATGAGCCTTGTCATGATGGGATTTTAGCGTTCAAATTATTTTAAATTTTTTATTTTGTTACTCTATGCTTGCCTGTTTCTTTTCGTGACAGCTACCTATTTTTTGTATGCGATGACGTTTGTTAACAAGAGGTGGCGTAACTTATATAGTTTTCTCCTTTGCGCCTTCGTCATCTTCACATATCCATCAAGATTAAGAAACATCGCTTTTGATATCCTTAAGGCTGTTTTTAACAATACTTGAACCCCTTAGGATTATTTTAGGAACTCCATGCGAACGCCTTCCGCTGCCTTATTTTACTTACACCAGTGATATTGTCTCTGGTTTGGGTTCTCAGGAGACTTAGATATCGGTAACCCATGAACGTTTCTCCTTTATTAACCCTCCTTATTTTGTCGAGGGAATTGTTGCAGACCGAATGTCCGCAGACTCCTGGACTTACGGTTGAAAGATTCTTGCAAGCATATCTGAGGACATTCATGCCGCACCCTGATTCAGTTTTTATCATTTAGTATTATTCCTTCCCTTGACGGCCAGGGCATCTCTCCCAAACACGCTTTCAGCCCGTGAGTTCCGCCAAAGACTGGCTTTAATGAACAGTACTATAAAAAAGCCTCCGGAAATGATAACTTCCGGAGGCTTCAACTTTATTGATTTAATGCACGTGCAAGGGTCTCTTTTGTCACATTCCAGTGGGAATCGTGCCATTTGACTTCGCCATCCTGAATAAGGAAAGCCTGAGGCGACTCATGCTTTACATTCAGCCTGTTGGCAATCTCATTGGACAGGGAACGGGCCTCCTGTACATCAAGATAAAACACAGGAACACTCTTCTCCTCTTCACTGAAATTCTCTGTTTCATTGAATGCCTGTGTACTAATCGGACAAGTAGTACTGTTTTTGAGAAAATAAAAATGCTCATTATCTTTGAGGAGCTTTTCCCACTCCTGGACGGTCGAGATCTTTGTCATACTCATAAAATAAACTCCTTTATTTGTTGTCGGATTCTGAATTAATTTTCTGCTTTTCTTTCTCTTCAACTTCACGGACCAGTTCTTCTACGGAGCGCTGAAGCTCTTCTACTTCTTTTTTCACGCTTGCAGCAATCTCTTCACCGGCTCCTTGAAGATCGTTAGTCAGGCTTTCAGCTGACTCGGTTAACTCTTCCACGTCTTTTCTTACTGCACGTGTAAGCTCCTTCACCCGCTCAACAAGTGTATTGGATTGTTCAGATACAGTCTGGGCAAAGTTAGATGTACTCTCTTTTGCCGTACTTGCAAATTCAGTGGTCTTTTCCTTAGCCAGCTTCGCACCTTCATTAATTTCTCCGCGAAGTTCCTTACCGGATTTCGGAGCAAGGAGCAGGGCAGTAGAAGCACCTACTATCCCACCAAGCAGGGTACCGATTAGAAAATCCTTCGTATTCATCTCGCTGCTTTCTTCATTTCGATTTACCATAATCTATTCCTCCCCATGTTTTCTGATAGGTTTTTCAACCGTGTTGGGTTTTACTTCCGTTTCTGCACGCTTTGCTTTCCATTTAGCCCAGACGTCCATGGCTGCATTCGCCCATTTGACCGTCTGTGCAACTTGTTCGGTGTTCTCATTTGCACGCTGACTTACTGCATCAGACATCTTTCTGACGGACTGATTGACTGTTTTAAGTGAATCCCCAAGCTCTTTGGCTGAGTCAAATACACCATTTAAGGAATCAGACTTTCTTTGAATATCATCTGCGAGCAGATTCGTTTTATGTAAAAGTTCCGTTGATTCTTTCGAAATACCATCAATCTGCTTCTCCATTCCTTCAACCGTTACTGACACGCTTTCAAGTGTTTTTGTTACAGCTTTAAGTGTACCAATCACATAGACAACGAGAACAGCAAAGGCGACTGCTGCAATGAGTGCACTTACATATACTAACCATTCCATGTCTATCCACCTCCTATACGTCTTCAAAGGCACCTGCCCTTGTACAATATTCTACATATTTTGTACTTATTCCTTTAAAAAAAGAAAGATTTCCTCCTGTTACGTTCCTTCCTCTTTTCAGTTAAACTAAAGAAGGACATTCGTCCTTACATAAATGAAGGAGGAGATACTTTTGAGAGATCCCCGTATTCAAACATTAGCCAAAAACCTGATTAATTACTCCGTCAATTTGCAAAAAGGAGAAAATATTTTAATCGAGAACTTCGGAATTCAAAAAGAGTTGGTCAAGGCACTCGTTGAAGAGGCCTATGCCGCCGGTGGAAATCCGCAGGTTTTACTGAAGGACCATGAAATTAACCGTACCCTTTTTACCGGCGCTTCAAACGAGCAGCAGCAGCTCCAGGCTCAGATCGAAGCGTTTGCAATGGAAAAGATGGACGCGTACATCGGCCTTCGCGCAGGCGACAACATCACAGAATTATCAGATGTTCCTGCAGAAAAAATGAGTCTGCACTCACAGACAGTCGGCACGACGGTTCACCGGCATATCCGGGTACCGAAAACAAAATGGGTTGTCCTTCGTTACCCGACAGCATCAATGGCCCAGCTTGCGAAAATGAGTACAGAGGCATTTGAAAACTTCTACTTTGATGTCTGCAACCTTGACTACAGCAAAATGAACGAGGCTATGGACGCCCTGGTGACCCGCATGAACAACACGGATCAGGTACGGATTACAGGTGAAGGGACAGACCTTACTTTCTCCATTAAGGACATCCCAGCCATTAAATGTGCCGGAACAATGAACATTCCTGATGGTGAAGTCTACACATCACCTGTCCGTGATTCCGTTAACGGAACGATCCGTTATAACACGGCTTCCCCATACCAGGGATTCACTTATGAAAACATTGAGCTCACATTTGAAAACGGCAAGGTTGTAAATGCCACAGCAAATGACACAGAAAAGATCAATCAGATTTTTGATACAGATGAAGGGGCCCGCTTTATCGGTGAATTCGCCATCGGTGTTAACCCATTCATTAAGCATCCGATGCAGGACATTCTATTTGATGAAAAAATTGACGGGAGCTTCCATTTCACACCCGGTCAGGCATATGATGATGCCTACAATGGCAACGACTCTGCCATTCATTGGGATATCGTCTACATCCAGCGCCAGGAATACGGCGGTGGTAACATCTACTTTGACGGCGAGCTGATCCGTGAAAATGGCTGCTTTGTTACAGATGATCTTAAATCCCTCAATCCTGAAAATCTGAAGTAATCAATGACAAACTGACTTTAAGGCACCGCGGTGCTTTTCGGTCAGTTTTTTCATGTGAAAAGAAGCGAACCCAATGATTTGAATTCGCTTCTGGATGCTGCTTATTCTGCAAGACTTTCATAGGCATTTTGAAACTTTTGAACGTCCCCTGCTCCCATAAACAACAGAATGCCGCTTTCGTGCTGAACGAGCTGGTTGACAGATTCCTCATCCACCAGGATGGAGCCGGGAATACGGCTCTGCAGATCCTGAATTGATAAGGCCTGCGCTTTTTCACGGGCAGAAGCAAAGATATCGCACAGATATACTTTGTCTGCTTCTTTCAGGCTTTCTGCAAAATCATCAAGAAACGTCTGTGTCCGCGTAAATGTATGAGGCTGGAAGATCGCAACCACTTCACGGTTCGGATACTTTTGCTTCGTTGCTTCAATCGTAACAGCAATTTCAGTCGGGTGGTGCGCATAGTCATCAATCAGAACCTGATTACCGAATGTTTTTTCACTGAAACGGCGTTTAACACCTGAGAATGTTTTCAGATGCTCCTGAACAATGGACACGTCAATGTTTTCATACTCACATAACGCTATCACACTAAGGGCATTCAGGATATTGTGGTTACCAAATCCCGGGATGGTAAATGAACCGTACGCTGTGTTTCTTACAAACACGTCAAAGTGTGTTCCTGTAGAGTCCACAGTAACATTCTTGGCCTGGAAATCATTCTGCTCACCAAATCCGTAATAGACAACCGGGACTTGGGCATTAATCTGCTGAAGATGCTCGTCATCTCCACATGCGATAATGGCCTTCTTTACTTGTTTGGCCATATCCTGAAATGCCGAGAACACATCGGCCACATCTTTGAAATAATCCGGGTGGTCAAAATCCACGTTTGTCATAATAGCATAGTCCGGGTGATAGTGAAGGAAATGCCGTCGGTACTCACAAGCTTCAAACACAAAGTACTCGCTGTCTTCCTCACCTTTCCCTGTTCCGTCCCCGATAAGGTAGGACGTAGGCTTAGCCTGCTGCAACACGTGGGACATTAAGCCTGTAGTCGATGTCTTCCCGTGAGAACCTGTAATGGCAATGCTCGTAAAGCGTTGAATAAACTCGCCTAAAAACGTAGGGTAAGGCTGAACGTCAATCCCTTTGTCTTTCGCCGCCTGAACCTCTTCATGATCTTCACCATAGGCTGCAGAAGCAATAATCGTCTGGCCATCCTGAATGTTTTCCTTATTAAATGAATAAAGAGGAATGCCCTTCTCTTCAAGGGGCTTTTGTGTAAAAAAGACCTTATCTACATCTGAACCTTGTACATCATATTTCATATCACTTAGAATTTGCGCAAGGGCGCTCATCCCTGATCCCTTTATCCCGATAAAATGAAACATTGTCATAATTGGACCTCCAAAATTGAGTAATCACATAAATGGTGCCCGAATGCGTCTAAGCCGTTACCATAAGTATATGCCTACAGCCTGATTTCGGGAATACCTTATAAAATACTAACCCATTATAGCAGATTAAGAAAGCTTCAACCATCACTCCACTTTCATGCATCTAAAGTTACAAGCCGGTTAGTACTCTTGTCCCATCGATTTGCAAAAGCTGCAAAGAGCTTTTGGTCTGTTTGTATACTAATGTAACCTTTTCCATTTTTATTCAATCTGAAACCTCTATCTGAAGGCACTGGAAAAAGTTCGTTCTTTAACTTTTTCCACTGCCTTCTATCTGTGTTTGGCATACCTCATAAAATCGACCCCGTACTCTTTCAAAAACCGTTTCACCCTGACGTTCTCCACTTCTTTACCCGTCGAGTCAATGGCATCATTCACCTGTGCTTCCACACGTTTCACATCACTGTCATCTATAATAAATACAGGACCGATTATTTTATGGCTGAAACCCGCCGGTACGATACGCATAAAGGCAAAATCGCCTTTTGAAACCTCAGCTGTTATTAAAAACGATTCTACTTCTTCGATGTCCCCAGTTAATTTCCGTTCGACCGTTAACCGCTCTCTCGTTTCTTTGAGTACTTTAACAGGCTCGAGCGTCATTAGCATTAAATGTCCGCACAAATCCAGCATCGGCTTTGAGAGTTCGTTTTTATAATCGCGGACAAACAGATCAAAAATCCGTGAACCGATTACCGTCACATAATCAAACACAAACCAGTGCTCAAAATGAAGCTGCAGGGACTGATCAAATGCCTGATTCCGTGGAAAATCAATCTTATGGGAAAACAGATGCTTCGCCCTGATTTTTTCTCTTAAGTTCGCCTGTTTTTCCACATATGTAAACAAAAGCCCGTAGACATCCATCAAGGCCTGATCACTCTTTCGCTGTTTTTCCTTTTTAAGCTCATTAAAATCTACTATGAAAGAGGTGCGTTTTTGATCCATACAGGCACTTCCTCTCCATGCGAAATGAAAAGGCTGCGACAGAATAACTGGCGCAACCCGGGGCGTTTACTCATTTAAATTAATCGGTTCCAGCCGTGGGTTCGGGCGGTACTTCCTTCCGAGCTTTGCCTGGTGCTCTCCGTCAAGCAAAACATTATCCCCGGTAAATGGAACATTCAGTTTTAGCAGGCTGCTGCCCACTCCGTAAATATCCACAGGCGCATGGATCTCTTCGTATCTGGATATCCGTTCTGCATCAAACCCGCCGGATGCTACAATTTTAACATGGGTATACCCTTCTTCATCCAGTGCCTCCCTGAGAGCAAACAACAGTTTAGGGTTTACCCCGCGGGGATCGAATGTCCCAAGGAGTTCAGGATTCCTTGAGAAATACTTATCAACAAGTGTATTGGACGTATCTACCCTTACCCCTTTGAGCTTGTCTCCAAACTCTCTCGCTACTTTAAGTGAGTCCGTAATCACATCGTTGTTGTAATCCACAAGAGCCATGAGATCATCTTCAGGGTAGGTCTCATGGTAAGCACGGCAGGCTTCTACAAGATCTCCTTTAAATAACTGAATGAGGGCATGAGGCATTGTCCCCATTCCTTTTTTTCCCCACCATTCATTCATGGCGTGTGTGGCCTGGGCTCTTGACCCGCCTATGTATGCTGCATAACCGTCTCCGGCCTGTTGGGTATAGTGATCATCACGGTCGCCCATAAAAATCACTGGCTTGTCTACTCCTCCGGATCGTGCTGCTTTCACCACTTCATAAACATTGGTTGCAACAGACGTTCTCCGTGCAAGAATTCCGTCAATGACACCTTCAAGGTAACCGAAGTTCTGGTAAGGACCTTTAATGGTCATGACCGTTTCAAACGGCTCTATTTTGTCTCCGTCTTCGAGGGAGTGGATCTCCAGCTCCTCAGGATTTTCAGCAAATGTTTTAAGCAGGGCAATGACTTCATCCGTCCCGCAGAGAACGGCATTTTTTTTCTGGAAAAACTGCATAAGAACTTCGTTATCCGGATGATACTTCTCGGCAATTTCTTTTGTTTTCAAGAAATAAACAGCAGAGAACCAGCCTTCTCCAATCCGCTCATCAAATTTAAATGTAGTGTTTGTCAATCGTTTAATTTCGCCGTTAAGCTTCAAAGAAATTTCCTTCATCTGACTGCTCCTCATTTTAAAAAAAGAGGGAATCTGCGCCGGCTTGCCCCGGCGCAAGTTCAATCCTCTTAGTGGTATATTGCATGCTGCCTTTTTTCATTAATGACAGCTTCTACAATTTCGATCAAATCCTCTTCACTTACGCAACTGATGCCGTCACGGATGACGACCAGCTGTAGTTGCTCTTCTTCCTTTAACATGCGAAGCCAATGCGGTGAAACAAATTGAACTAGGTTAACCAATGGAAGGTGCTCCATGTCGATCCCTCCTGTGACTAGTTTTTTGTTACCTTTGCTTGTTCTTCATGCTACGGAACGTGCAGATTCACTTGTGCGTAAAGAGGATTTAATGGAACGGTAAGCTCCATTTACTAGCTATTGTATATAAAAAGAGTAAAAGAGTGTAGTCTTAGTTTACCCTTTTTCTACAAAATTTTCATCCAGCTCTTCATGAGTCAGGTATACATCGCGGGGCTTACTGCCTTTTGATGGTGAAATAATTCCCCGCTCTTCAAGCATATCAATCAGTCGTGCTGCCCGGTTGAATCCCATTCTGAAGCGGCGCTGAAGGAGTGAAGAAGATGCTGCCTGCTGATCGATAATAAACCGGCACACCTCTTCAAACATCGGATCATCAGCATCATGGGCCTCCTGTGCCTGAAGTTCTTCTCTTTCAAATAAGAAACGTGGCGGACCACTTTTCTTCACATGCTCTGTTACACGCTCAATCTCATCGTCCGATACAAAGGCTCCCTGGAGACGAACGGATTTGGATTCACCGTTCCCTAAGAATAGCATATCTCCTCTTCCAAGTAACTTTTCGGCTCCTGAGGCATCCAGTATTGTTCTTGAATCAGTCTGTGCGGATACAGAGAACGCAATTCTTGTCGGGATGTTGGCTTTAATAAGACCCGTGATTACATCTACAGAAGGACGCTGGGTAGCCACAAGAAGGTGAATACCGCAGGCTCTTGCTTTTTGGGCAATCCTGCAGATTGCTTCTTCTACATCCTGCGGGGAAACCATCATCAGGTCAGCCAGCTCATCTACTACAACGACGAGGTAAGGAAAAACCTGACCTTCTTTCCCCTGTTCCCTCATTTTTTTATTATAGCGCGTTAAATCCCGTGAGCCTGTTTCTGCAAAGCGCTCATAGCGGCGCTCCATTTCTTCTACCGCCCATTTCAGGGCCTGTGTCGCTTCCTTCGAATCCGTTATAACCGGAGCAGCAAGATGAGGAATACCGTTATAAGGAGCGAGCTCCACCATTTTCGGATCGATCAGCAAAAAGCGTACATCTTTAGGGGAGGCTTTGTACAACAGGCTGAGAAGTATGGCATTTACACACACACTTTTACCGGAACCAGTAGCACCCGCGATAAGCCCGTGCGGCATTTTCTGCAGATCTGTTACGATCGGCTGCCCGGCGATGTCGACACCGAGAGCCGCAGTTAAAGGGGACTCACTTTGAATATACGAACGACTTTTCAAAATATCACGTAAAAAAACCGGATCGGACTTTCGGTTCGGCACTTCTATGCCGATTGTGTTCTTCCCGGGTATCGGTGCTTCCATACGTATATCCTTTGCTGCCAGGCTTAATTTAATGTCATCCTGGAGGTTTGTAATTTTACTTACTTTCACCCCAGGCTCAGGATGGACTTCAAAACGGGTGACGGAAGGTCCCCGTGTAACATTTACAACTTTGGCACGGACATTGAAATATTCAAGCGTCTGGTTAAGAAGGGTGGACTGTGCCGTGAGTTCCTGGTCGTCCTCTTCACTCCGTTTAGGCGGTACTTCAAGAAGATGAAGCTCAGGAAGTCCGCCCTTGCCTCGATTCTGCTTCTCTTTTCGCTCGTGCTTCACTCTGTCACGTTGAAACATAAGAACATTAAATGGAACTTGAGAAGGCTGGTTAGTCCGTTGTTCTTTTTTGGCCGGCTTTTCTGCAACTGCGCGCTGTGTTTGTGGAGCCTGCTCTATAGGCTTCTGTTCTATCACTTCAACTGAAGCAGCTGCCTCTGAAGTGTAATCATCCGTTGTTTCCCGGCTGAAATCGTCTGAAGAAGGAAAGTCGGTATTCTCCATGGGCTCTTCATGTATGTCTTCATCCTCATCCAGCACGGGTTGATTATCCCGTTCAGCCTGAACGACACCTGCTGAAGAACCACTTGGCGCATTGTTCTGATTATCTTCATTAACTGTGACGGGCGTCTCTGCACTCATGTCCCGCTCTACTGATTGATCATGACCGATGTCCTCTGAAGGGGTGGTGAAGGTACCTTCGTGGATGTCTTCTTCCGGTTTTTCAGCGACTTCTTCTGTTATCAGGCGGGAAGTGTCCTGTTCTGCTGATTCCGGCTCTTCACCTGAATGACTTGCGGTCATTTTATCTTCATATACTTCATCATTTTCCTCAGTTGCTCCAGGTTGTTTTAACGAGGGCTCTTCAATGATCTCTTCTTCTGACTCAAGTGAATTTGTTCCTCTTGGGCCCGGCTCTTCTGAGTCAATGATTTCTGCTTGTTCTGCTTCTGTAAGAACATTAGAAATCGTTTCATGATCAAGGCCGGTTTCCTTTTCCATTTCTTCAATGCTCTCTTTTCTCGTATCCTTTGGCTCAAGGCCTTCCAGACGCAAAAACTCATTTAACACATCTTCACGATACTTTTGAAGTGTTTCTTCCTCCCGCTCCCCAAAACCGAATATTGGAGAGGGAATCTGTCTTACCGAGAAGTCCCGGCCGCCAAACTTTGTTTTTCCTTCCGGCGTTTTTGAATGGTTTGAAATTGTTCCCTGAAACAACTTTTTGCTTTTTGCGTCCGGTTCGGGCTGTTGTATTTTTTGTTCCCGCTTAACCGGTTTTTTCCCGGTACTTTTCGTTTGTTGATTTTCCTCATGACTTACGCGCCGGCTTTTTGTTGAGGGCCTTTTCTTTTCTGACTGATCGTTATGTACATCTTTCCCGAGAGGTTCATCATCTTTTACTACAGGGAACCGGAATGCTCCGGTCTTAGGATACTGGTGTATTATTTTAGCTTCTTCCCCTTTATTCAAGGGGAGTGAATTTGTATTTTTCCTGAACGACGGCTTTGCACTTTTCCCTTTCGGCTCAGAAGTTGTCTTCTTCGGCTCAATTCCTTCATCATCTACTGAAAAGAGTCCTTTTACTTCGCCGATCCACTTTTGGAAATTAAATCCCATTCTAATCACACCTTTTCAATCTATGTCTGAGTCGTGTATGTCTAAGAAGCAGATAAAGGCTTCATCCCAATTTCATAAGGTAATCTCATTCTAACAGAAAAGCACTCATACCGGAGTCCTAATCCATGAAAGAGTATGTAATATCCACTTACCTGATCATGGATTGGCTTTGGCGTCGTAATCGTTCCGCGTGGCGTTTGTTTATTGCGGATTTGTGTTAATTTCTGCGTAAAAGATATGCCGGTTTTATATTAAGATATCACGGCTGAATGTTAAGATAACCAGATCCGCCTCCGTAAAATTGGAAAATGAGCTTTCAGACTGTTATAAACGAGTCATTACCAGCCAGCAAAACCAAAACCGGCATCGCTGGATGCCGGTTTTTACGCTGCTCTATATTCTTTCGTCAACCTTGTTTTGTTTAAGTGCAAGGTTCACCGCTTCTTTTATCTCGTCTGTAAAGGTAACTTCTCCTTTACCTGAAATTTCACCGTAACTTGAGAAGTCAAACACATTGTAGCCTGTTACTTCTTTTGAGTCTTTATCGTAAAAGCAAGTCACTCCGTTTATCCGTTTCCATGTCTCATTCTGTTTCTCTGTTTCTTTAAGCTTCAGAATCAGAATGTCACCGATTCCATCGAGATTATAATAGGCTTTCATATGTGCTTCCCTCCACTACTCTTTTGGCTTACGCTGGGCCAGAATGAAAATAGGCTCCAGCTCGCTTTTTTCATACATAAATGGAAGTGCTGTAATCGGTGATGTGCCTTTGGCGTAAAAAGAAAAAGCCATTTGGGCAAGGACATCATACCCTCGTTCATTCTGGATATCCCCGAATATGAGAACGTCCTGATGAGGAATCGATACAGTCAGCTGTCCTTTTGCTTTCTTGTCCATTTCTTTTAATAACGCCTCGTTTAAGATTCTGCTGGCATCATACCCGTCGTTCGTATTTACAAAATAAAATGTGTTGCCTGCCACAGTATCGGATTTCATCGGTGCTTTAAGGGAACGCAGATTGAAAAGGGCTGCCTCTTCTATTTCTTTTTGCGTGAGCTGTTCCTGAGCAAGGTGATCTTCATTTAGAAGTACATATGTTTTTCCCAGGTCAAAGGCATAGTAAACACGGGATTCAGCTGTGTGCTCCGACGACAAAAGCTTTACACCTTCAGAGCTTTCCTCTGGAAAGGATGTAGAACGAATCACCGGAAAGATCTGATTCTCTTTGCCTTTAACACCAACGGAGGTACTCATGGCGTTTACACCTTCACGGATATAATGAAGCACTTCATCGAGCGCTTTTTTCTCGTCTTTTTTAAATTTATCAGCTAAAGGATTCAAGGAGACCGTAATCCCTTTTTTCGTTTCTTTATCTGCCACTCTGTATGCTTCGTTATCTCGATTATAGGACGTAATAAATGGATCGTCCTTTAAATTTTCGTCGAGCAGTCGTTTAATTGCTAAAGGTTTCATAATATCCTCCTGTATTCACGGGACTATAACGTATTTTAACACGCGGGACCGGAGATAAAAAGCAATCGGAACTGCTTTAAACAGGGCAGGTACTTCTTTCTCACCAACCTGTTTTTGAATATAAGAGGCTGGGACAGAAGTGTTTTAGTCAACGGGAATCCGAACGCATCATATGCGGTGTAATTAAATCGCTCCTTAAATATACTTCGCTATGTTAGCGCATTGTTCGGATTCTCAGCTAAACCCTTTCTTTATGTCCCAGCCTGGCTTCGCTTTACTTTTCCATTGCTTCTTCAATAAACCGCTCGATTTCCTCACGTGTTTTACGGTCTTTACTTACAAACCGGTCTGCTTCCCGGCCGTTTTTAAATAAGAGAAAGCTCGGGATACCGAAAATTTCAAGTTCCTGGCACTGCTCGATAAACGTATCCCTGTCCATTTTATAAAAAGACAGATCGGAGAACTTTTCCTCAATCGCCGGCACTTCAGGCTCGATTACAACACAGTCCGGGCACCAGCCAGCCGTAAACATAATCACTGCCCCGTCTTCTTCCTTTACTTGTTCAAATTGGTCAACCGTCTGAATGGAAATCATATAAATTCCTCCTAGGATTGGTTAATTTTCATATCTCCGAATTGGATAACGCCTCGGTTCCTCAGATACTCCGATAATAAAATACTTATAACAGCAGGTCCAGCAATGTGCAGGAGAACAACCATAAGAGCAACCTCAGCTGTAAATCCCATCGTATTAAATGCCATGATCTGTCCTACAAAACCGCTTGTGCCCATGCCGGCACCTTCTTTGGAATTTTCCATCTGGAACACAACGGTCGACAACGGACCGAGAATGGCCGCGGTCATGGTAGGAGGCAGCAGAATCCACGGATTTTTCACCACATTGGCAATCTGGAGCATCGATGTCCCTATGCCGAGAGCTACAATGCCCGACCATTTATTTTCTCTGTAGCTGCTCACGGCGAAGCCAACCATCTGGGCCGCACAGCCGACAGCTGCTGCACCGGCGGCAATTCCTTCAAGACCGAGCATGATAGCGATAGCGGCACTGGATATGGGGGCTGTTAAAGCAAGGCCCATTAAAACAGCCACAAGAATCCCCATTAAAAACGGCTGCTGTTCAGTCGCCCACATGACGAGCTGTCCGAACTGCCCCATGCCTGTCTGGATGCCTGGACCGATAAAGGTGGCAGCCCCTACACCGGTCAAAATGGTCACAAAGGGAGTCACAATAATATCGATCTTCGTTTCTTCTGATACAAGCTTGCCGAATTCGGTAGAGATCAATGCGGCAGCAAAAGCACCCGCCGGGCCCCCAAGCTCTGCTCCGGCAGCACCGGATATTACCGCCGCAAACAATACGAGTCTCGGCGCTTTTAATCCATAGGCCACTGCTACCCCGATGGCCGGTCCCATCAGACCCATAGCGGTTGTACCCACAGACTCAAGCCAGGAAATATGCAGCTGAATCCCTGCCGTCTGGATGATCAATCCAATAATCAAAGATGAAAACAACCCAAGAGCCATATAGCTGAGGGCATCAATAATGTATCGCTGGAAAGAAGGCTCAACGCCTTTTTTCCTCAAAAAGTCCCGCATAGTCTGTCACCTTTCTTACTTTTATGTAGATGTATCTGCTGAACAACCGGGCTGGTTCTTGATGGATAAAAAAAAGAATAAGAGGCACCCCCTTATTCTATCGAATTCCTATTTAGTTTGCACAGATTGTACCATTTCAAATAATAATTCTGCATCCTCATTTACATCTCCGAGGGTGCTGATCGCAGTCCCTTTTACACCATTATATCCGGCGATAACCTGATATTCCACTTCATCCATTTCCTGAATGATTAGATAGCCGCGGTTGCCGTTTTCATGATGCAATTGCACATAGTCAGGCTCCCCTTGAATGCGCTGGGCTTCGAGGAGTTCTTCTTCATTTTCAAACTCTCCAGCATCACCGGAAAAAATTAAATAGGTTGTATCATCGTCACTCAGAACAAGATTGTACAGGTCTTCATCTTCAACTGAAAGATGGCCTGGTTTATATATAGATAAATAGTCGTTTTCGTAATTGGTTTCCCCAGGGTCTGCTTTCATTTTAGCTTCAAATGTATCATCTGCGCTGGTCATTACTGCTTCTTCAGAAACAGAACAAGCAGCAAAGGCAAACAGTAAAGACGCTGCCACAAGCAACCCTGGTCCCTTTTTTAAAAGCACAACATTGTACCTCCCACTTTAGATTCATTTTATATGATATACCTAACAAAAAACAGCTGACAACCCTTTTTCGACAATTTGTGCAGTAGAAAGGTTTTCCTTATCCTTTGGCATAATGCTTGTAAGCGGTTAAAATGAGGGTGTTGATTAACTTATCAGAGGAGTGACTGTGATGGAATTAACCGTTTATCTGGCAGGACAAATTCATGACAACTGGCGTGAGGAAGTAAAGAGCAAAGCAAAAGACCTTCAGCTTCCATTAAACTTTGTCGGACCGATGGAAAACCACTCAAGGTCTGATGATATCGGTGAAGAAATTCTTGGGGAGCAGCCTGATGCGATTTACAAGGACGACCGGGCTTCAGACTTCAACAACCTGCGTACCCAGGTCCTCATGGGAAAATCAGATATTGTTATTGCCCTTTTTGGTGAAAAGTACAAGCAGTGGAACAGCGCAATGGATGCATCTGCAGCCATCGCTCAAAACAAACCGCTTATAATCGTTCGTCCAAAGGACCTGCACCACCCGTTAAAAGAACTCTCAAACAAAGCGAACGTGACTGTCGAAAACGTCGATCAGGCACTTCAGGCGATTCAGTACATTTTTGACACGGAATAAATGAAAAAGTCATGAGGTTCGTTGTGAGCCTCATGACTTTTTATTTACTGACTGCAGTTCTGAAGGCGGTTATTCTTTTGATATTGAATTTAATACTATCAAAAATCTAAATAATACTATCAGAAAAGCAATTATTACTATCAAAAATCGTATTATTTCTTTTTCACATCAAAATAGGTACTCGTCACCGCTCAAAAAAAATCTTCGTTATATAAAAACTGTCCATACAGAAGCTTCACAACGTGACTGAACATTTCGGACCGGGAAACCATCCCCCGGGTCAAAATCCCGATCGTTCCTTCCCCTTTTCTAACGTCCGTCTGATTGGCATACTCGTCGATGACCTTCCCGAGTTCTTCACCGTTGCGGACTTTAGCCGCGATTTCTTCAGGAAGCGGGATACGTGCACCACCTGCTACATATATATCGCCTGACCTTGTAGCCAGGGATCCCCAGTTACACAGCAGCATTTCTTCTTCCGTATCAATAACGCCGCCTTCAAGGCCGATTCCAATCTCAGCTCCCTTTTCAACTAAATACCTCGCTCTGTTTATGGCACCGGTCCTTGTCTCTTCATCTGAAACAGGCTGGTCTGAAACGGCAGACGGTGCTTCTTTGCCCGTAACTGCAAAGTCGTCCTTAAAAACTTCTCTAACTGCATTGATTTTGGCCGGATTTTTTGATCCGACAACCACTGTGTGCATAACGATGCCTCCATAAAGAGAAGCTGCCTCTTTTTTAAGAGACAGCTCTCACAATTTGTTTTATGAATTGGAACGAATGGACTCCACTGTTGTGCGATCCATTTTTCTTGCAAGGGTTGTAATCAGCTCTTTTGCCGCTGCGTAATCGTCCACGTGTACGATGGAAGAAGACGTGTGGATGTAGCGGGAGCAGATGCCGATAACCGCAGATGGCACACCGCTTCCTGAGGTGTGAACGCGCCCGGCATCGGTTCCTCCTTGGGAAATAAAGAACTGATAAGGAATGTTGTTGGATTCTGCAGTGTCCAGGATAAACTCTCTCATCCCGCGGTGAGTGATCATCGTACGGTCAAAAATACGAAGAAGGGCTCCTTTTCCAAGGTGGCCGAATGCGTCTTTTTCTCCGGAAGCATCGTTTGCAGGACTAGCATCCATTGCGAAGAAAATGTCCGGTTCGATCATGTTCGCAGCTACCTGGGCACCGCGAAGTCCCACTTCTTCCTGCACCGTTGCCCCTGAATAAAGGATATTCGGGGTCTTTTCATCTTTAAGCTCTTTTAAGAGCTCAATGGCAAGACCGCAACCGTAACGGTTATCCCATGCTTTCGTAAGGATTTTTTTCTCGTTTGCCATTCGTTCCATCGGACATACCGGCACGATCTGCTGCCCGGGCTTGATCCCGATTCGCTCAGCATCCGCACGGTCATCGGCTCCGATATCAATGTACATATGCTTAATATCCATCGGCTTTTTACGCTTCGCTTCATCAAGAAGGTGTGGAGGAATTGATCCTACAACCCCTGTTACAGGACCGTTTTCTGTAATAATGTGCAGGCGCTGGGCCAGAAGTACCTGGCTCCACCAGCCTCCAAGGGTCTGGAAGCGGATAAGACCTTTGTCTGTGATCTGGGTAACCATAAAACCGACTTCATCCATGTGGCCTGCGACCATCACTTTAGGCCCGTTTTCGTCCCCTTTTTTTACTCCGAAAACTCCGCCGAGCCCGTCCTGAATAACTTCATCACTGTACTTTTCAAGCTCTCTCTTCATATACTTACGAACCTGATGTTCAAATCCAGGTGCCCCTGGAAGCTGCGTAAGTGTTTCAAACATTTGATACGTTTCCTGATTCATAATTATCCCCTTTCAGGTTTCACTCTTATGTACTATCTTCTAGTTTACCGAAATCGTTAAAATGTTTCCACTTTTTCGCCGGACGAAAGAATTATAAAGAAATTTGCTCCTCTTCCCCTTTCATCATTTGGCATTTTTTTCTCCATTCGCTATACTAAGTTCAGGCACACAATTTGGTTATGAATACACACGTTAAAAATACTATTCCCATTTAGGATGGTGAGTGAAATGAGTTGGAAGCGTTTCATTGCAGGTGTAGGAGTCGGCGTCGCAGTAGCGTGGTTTGCCAAAGACCAGCTGGAACAGACAAGCTGCAACCTGTCACCTGAACGAGCACTGAAATTAGTTAAACGGAAAATGAAAGATTTCGGAACTATTGACGGATCATGGATTCACATGATGGCAGAAGAGTTCCACAATGATAACCTTACGTATTCTGTCTACCGGGGCGGCGTTTCATGTACAATCGACGGCCACCTTCATGCTTTTGAATTTCTTGTTGATGCATCAACCGGTACGATTTTAAAACTGAAAAGACAGGATGACTGAGCCTCCTGATGAAGAAGAAGATCCCGTGCAAAAACGGGGTCTTTTTTGTATTTTACAAAAAATAGGACAAAATACCTTATTAAATTATCTGATTATTCATAATATTAGTTCTTCAGACACAAGGAGCAATTCACTTTTAAGAAGAAAGTATTATAGGCAAATGATTATTTCCTATATTTTGCGAAAGGAGGATATTTTTACAGAAAAACTGCGGTTTTGACCAAGTATATCTATCTATTTAGGGGGAATGAAAGTGAAGAGTAATTTGACACGGGTGATGATGTCGTTCCTGGCTGTTTTGCTGATTGTTTCAACCTTTGCGCCGTTTGGTTCTGCAAACAGTGATCGTGAACTTGAGATCGGTGAGCTGTTTGGAAGTTACGACCTTTCTTCAAGTGATGAAGTGACAGTTATTGTCGAGTTGGATGAGCCATCAATCGTTGAAGCAAAAAGTAAAGGTAAATCACAGACTAAAGGAAACTTGCAACGTGTGCGGGAAGACGTAATTGATGACGTACATAGTGCTGCTCCGAACAGTGAAATAAACCGCGAATATGATTATGTATTCTCCGGTTTCTCTGTACAGCTTCCGCAAAATGAGATTGGAAGTTTACTAAGTGTTGACGGCGTAAAAGCCGTTTACCCTGATGTTTTGTATCAGGTGGATGCGTTTGACCCGGAACTGATTGATTCTGAGTCATTTTCTCCAGCCATGATGGAAAGTGCACCTTTTATTGGTGCCGAAGAAGCATGGAAAGACCTTGGAATAACCGGTAAAGGAGTAACGGTCGCCATTATTGATACTGGAGTTGACTACACGCACCCTGACCTTGCCCACGCATTTGGTGACTATAAAGGCTACGACTTTGTTGACAATGACGAAGACCCTCAGGAAGGACCGGGTCAGTACCACGGAACTCACGTAGCTGGTACAGTGGCTGCAAATGGGGCTATTAAGGGAGTTGCACCTGATGCCAGCCTGATAGGGTACCGTGTACTTGGTCCTAACGGTGGTACCACTGCAGATGTCGTTGCCGCTATTGAACTCGCTGTTCAAGACGGCGCAGACATTATGAACCTTTCACTGGGAAATACATTGAACAACCCGGACTGGGCTACTTCCATCGCACTTGACTGGGCTATGGCTGAAGGGGTTGTTGCAGTTACTTCCAACGGAAACGCAGGTCCAAACAACTGGACTGTAGGATCACCAGGTACTTCTCGTGATGCGATTTCTGTAGGGGCTACTCAGCTGCCTTACAAAGTTTTCACAGCTGAAACCACTTCATCTGACGGCGTATCCTATGCTTCTTCAGCTGTACAAGGATTCCCTTCGGAAGAAGAACTGCTGGCTCTTAATGGACAGGACTTTGAACTGGTTGATGTAGGGTTTGGTTCTCCCGCAGAATTTGCCGGGAAAGATTTAGAAGGTAAAATCGCTTTAATCAGCCGAGGGGCAGGAATTCCTTTCGTCGATAAAGCAACAGAAGCCAAAAAAGCCGGTGCTGTCGGTGCTATTCTCTATAATAACGTAGCAGGATCGATGCCGCTTATTCCCGGTATGGATGTTCCTACAATTATGCTGAATCAGGCTGACGGGCAAGCATTGTTGGCAAAAGTAAATGATGTCACTGTTAGTTTTGATATCGAGTTTGCAGGTGCTGTCGGCGAAACAATGGCTGACTTCTCATCACGCGGTCCCGTAACGTTCACGTGGATGATCAAGCCTGACGTTTCTGCACCTGGTGTGAACATTGTAAGTACATTCCCTGGAGAGACATATGCTGCTCTTCAAGGAACGAGCATGTCAGCCCCTCACGTAGCCGGTGCTGCAGCGTTAATTCTTGAAGCACATCCTGACTGGAGTGTAGACAATGTTAAAGCAGCATTAATGAACACTGCAGAAGACATGATCGATCCTGCTACAGGTAAAAGCTATCCTCACAATACCCAGGGTGCTGGAAGTATCCGCGTTCTTGATGCGATCGAGACTGAAACACTCGTTTCCCCTGGATCTTACTCATTCGGTAAATTCGTAAAAGAAAGCGGCCGCCAAGTTGAGAAACAACACTTTGAAATTACGAATCTATCTGATGAGCGTAAACGTTACTCTATTGATGTAGAGTTCCACGATGAAGCTGCGGCTGATGGGATTAAAGTAAACACAAGTAACAACCTTCAAGTCCAGCCTGGTAAAACACAAAAGGTGAACATGAACGTTCAAGTGAATGCAAGCGGGCTTGAGGCAGGCTATTACGAAGCCACAATCACATTAACTGACGGTTCAGATGTTATTGAAGTACCTTCCATCCTCTTTGTAGGAGAGCCTGATTATCCGCGAGTTACCGGCGCATTTATGGGTAAAGAAGCTGACGGAAGCTACTATGTCGGTTCCTACCTTCCAGGTGGAGCAGATGTGATTGAGTATGATATTTACGTTCTCGGACCCGGAAATACAATTGGTGGTTTTGTAGATACGATTGGTTCTTTTGAAAATGTAGAAGCTCCTATCCATGAATTTAACTGGGATGGAACGGTCCAAAACGGAATTAATCTTCCAAATGGCCAGTGGGTTCTCGGTGTATACGTTGAAAAAGCCGGCGTAACAGAATATAAAGCCTATCTCGTAACAAAAAATTAACCACTTAACCTGAGAGACCGCCACGGCGGTCTCTTTTAATGTATATAAAACTATTGTACTAAATAAATTTTAGTATTTACCCAGTTTTATATAGTCATAAAGAACCACATCCCTTATATACCAAACTTTACCTCACATGTAATCATTTTCAGATTTTTCCCACATTTATTACTATTGTCGGACGACTCGACAATATTTTCCCTGTAAACTTTTAGTTAGACGAAAGATTTTGTCAATTAGGGGTGAGAAAAGTCGGTGTTTAATCTCCGCTTTTCAATAACCTACTATTCATCTTAGTATAGGGGGAATTGAACGTGAAATCATTTTTCACAAAATCCATGCTTTCGGTTTTAGCTGTTTTGCTCGTAGCCGGAAGTTTTGCACCACAAGGATCGGCCAACGCGTCCGGCAGTGAACCAGCTGAGCTGTTCGGCAGCTACGATCTGAGCTCTTCTGACAGTGTTACTGTCATTGTTGAACTGGACGAGCCATCTTTACTTGAAGCGAAACACACAGGTAAAGGACAGACAAAAGGCTATTTAGAACAAGCGCGTGAGCAGGTAAAAGAAGCTCTTGCTTCAGCTGCCCCAAGCAGCGAAGTGAACCGTGAGTACAATACAGTTTTTTCAGGATTCTCTGTAGAAGTAGCTCAAGATGAGCTTGCATCTTTATTAGCGCTGGACGGTGTACAGGCAGTTTATCCTGACGTACACTATGATGCGAATGAGTTTGACCCTGAACTCATCGACGAGGAATCTTTCTCCCCGGCAATGATGGACAGTGCGCCGTTTATCGGAGCGCCTGAAGTTTGGGAAGATCTTGGAGTGACAGGTGAAGGAATTACTGTAGCCATCATCGATACAGGTGTAGACTACACTCACCCTGACCTGCAGAGTTCTTTTGGCGACTACTTAGGCTATGACTTTGTTGATAATGATGATGATCCAAATGAAGGACCTGGGCAATACCACGGTACTCACGTTGCCGGAACTGTTGCTGCTGATGGCGGCCCGAACGGTGAAGGTATTGTAGGTGTAGCACCAGACGCGGATCTAGTTTCTTACCGTGTACTCGGACCAAACGGCGGAACAACTGAAGACGTTGTTGCTGCAGTTGAGCTTGCAGTACAAGACGGTGTTGACGTGATGAACCTTTCTCTTGGAAACAGCTTAAATGATGCTGACTGGGCTACGTCAATCGCGCTTGACTGGGCAATGAGAGAAGGTGTGGTAGCTGTTGTTGCCAACGGTAACTCCGGCCCGAACAACTGGACAGTCGGTTCTCCGGGTACCTCCCGTGATGCTATCAGTGTAGGGGCAACTCAACTGCCATACGATGCCTATAATGCAGCCATCTTCACTTCTGAAGGAGTAAGCTATCCTTCTGCTGAAATCATGGGTTATCCATCTGTTGAAGAACTTCTTGCCCTTGATGGTGAAGAATTAGAATTTGTTCACGTAGGTCTTGCAGGACCTGGTGACTTTGATGATGTGGATGTAGATGGAAAAATTGCTCTTATCCAGCGCGGAGAGTATCCTTTTGTTGATAAAGCAGCGGAAGCCAAAGATAATGGTGCTGTCGGGGCAATCATCTACAACAACGTTGCAGGTGTTCAGCCGGAAGTTCCCGGACTTGCAGTGCCGACAATTATGACAACATTGGAAGACGGTCAAAAGCTTCTTTCCGAGCTGGAAGCCGGCAACAACACAGTTACCTTTGATATTGAATTTGATCAGGAAGTTCCGGAATCCATGGCAGGCTTCTCTTCAAGAGGACCGGCTGCACCAACGTTTATGATCAAGCCTGACGTTTCCGCTCCTGGAGTTGGAATCGTAAGTACTATGCCTGAAGCATTCGGCTACTATGCTTCACTTCAAGGTACAAGCATGGCAGCTCCGCACGTAGCCGGTGTTGCAGCGCTTATTCTTGAAGCAAACCCTGAGCGTACACCACAACAAGTAAAAGCAGCGATTATGAACACAGCTGAACCTGTTTTGGATCGTGACGGCAATCCGTACCCGTTTAACTCTCAAGGTGCCGGAAGTGTCCGTCCATATGATGCCATTACAACTGAAACACTTGTATCACCCGGCTCTCACACGTTCGGTGTATTTGATAAAGATAACGGACGTCAGACAGAACGCAACCATTTTGAAGTAACAAACCTTTCTGACGAGCGCAAACGTTATGAAATTGATGTTACTTTCCACGGTGGTGAGGATCACATTAACGTAAACACAAGCAACAATTTGAACGTACATGCTGGAAGCACTCAAAAAGTAAACACTGTCGTTCAAATCAATGCTTCCGCTCTTGAAGCCGGATACTACGAAGCAACCATCACCCTCACTCACGGTGACGAAGTGATTGAAGTACCAAGTATCGCATTTGTAATGGAACCGGATTACCCGCGAGTAACGCATTTGTTCCTCGGTGTAAACCCTGATGGTACAATCGCGGGTGAAGCGTACTTACCCGGCGGTGCAGAGTACTTTGAGTTTTGGGTTTACAGAGATGGAGAGGAATATGAGTACATTGGTGCTCCTGTAACTGATGAAAACATCAGCGCAGGCTACTACCAATTCACTTGGGACGGGCTCGCTCCTGATGGCAGCGAACTGGAGCCAGGTGCCTACGATCTTTATGCTTACGCTGAAAAAGCAGGACAGTCTGATTATGCTTACGGCGGTACACTGACCATTGAAGAAAACGGACAAGTTGAACTTGACATTGCTCAATAACCTTAACGAGGAAGCCACACATGGCTTCCTCTTCTTTTTCACTCACGCTAATCTTGAGATATCGCAGTAATTCCTGTATTCATTCCCTTTTTTCCTTCAAATAGCCCGCAAGCCAGTCCGGCCCAACTAATTACCACAACAAAAAGAACCCCCTAAAGGGCTCCCGGATTCCGAGAAACCTATGTATTTTGGAGCTTGGATTTCTCGCTTCTTAAAAGAAGTTATAAATATTACTATCTCATAAAATACATCGTTGTTTTACAAACACGCTTGGTGTAATTAAAAAGAGTGATGCAGCCGGGATGTCCGAAGACTCCTGCGGTAGCAGGGGCCAGGCAAGACCCCACAGAGCGTAGCTCGAGGAGGCTTGCCGGCGTCACCGCGGAAAGCGAAGGACATTCCGGCTGCATCAACAATCTCCATTACTAAAAGGACAGCCTGAGAGCCCCCTGAAGGGCTCCATCATTAATCCTCTATTCATTTTCCCGGTTTCTGAGAACCGCTTCTTCAACCACATTCTCCTCATTCCACTTTAACGCACGGTATTTATAGTCGTGGTAAAACAGGAACCAGGCATCCGCCTCAATCGCTTCGCCGATATGGGCTTGTTTGGCCCCGATAGAGTCCATTGGGTAATCATCGTATGCCAGAACCCATAACGGGTTTCTGTGAGCGTGTGTAGGCATGATATCGGCCATATGAACGGCTCGTTCTCCTTCACTCTCCAGCTTAAGGATGCTGTGACCGTCACTGTGGCCTCCCGTGTGAACAAGGCGTACTCCCGGAACAGGCTCAACCTCTTCTTTATATGTCTGGACCTGGGAAACAATCGGCTCCCAGTTTTCCTTATAGTACGTCGCTTTTGAACGGATATTCGGAGCCTTCAGCTCTTCCCATTCCGTTTCGTTCACATAGTAAACAGCGTTAGGGAACACAGAGACCAGGTCTTCCCCAGCCCATTCCGACACCCCGCAGGCATGATCAAAATGCATGTGTGTCATCAAAACAATGTGGATGTCCTCAGTGGATAATCCAAGTTCCTTCAGATTTTCCTTCACTTTTGATTCTTGCTCAATTCCGAAGTTACGCTTTTGCTTGTCATTGAACTTCCCGTTGCCGATGCCCGCTTCAACGAGAATATTCTTTCCGTCCAACTGTATAAGCATCGGGTCGGTTCTCAGTTCGATCTGATTTCGTTCGTTTACAGGGTATTTCTTTTCCCAGAGCGGTCTCGGTACGACCCCGAACATGGCACCACCGTCCATGTGCGTGACGCCTCCGTTTAACCACGTAATCTTAATGTTGCCTACTTCGAGCTGTTCCAATGCCATCATTTCATCCCCTTGCGTAAATGTCATTCAGCGAATCGGAGTTCCGGCTGGCACCTGGCAGCGATTACTTTTTCCAGACAGCTTCAAGGCGGTAAATAGGATGGCCTTTTCTTGAGAACTTTTCTTCGTACTCCGTCATTACATTGCCTTCCAAGCCGTCTTCATGAAGGTCCAGGCTGATATTCTTTAACGCAAAGCCAAATTCCGAAAAGCTTTGAAGTGAATATTGAAACAAGATGCGGTTGTCTGTCTTGAAATGGACTTCTCCGCCATCCTTCAATATTTCTACATATTTCTTCAGAAATCCTTCATGTGTGAGCCTTCTTTTCGCATGGCGGTTCTTTGGCCACGGATCGGTGAAGTTAATGAAAAGACGGTCTACTTCATTTTCCCCGAAGAAGTCCGTAATTTCATTAACGTCCTCTTTGAGCATTTTAACGTTAGGGAGCTTCACTTCCTGCATGAGTTCCAATGCACTGATAATGACGCTGTCGTATTTCTCTATGCCAATCACATTAATATCAGGGTGCTGTTCTGCCATCCCTGTCACAAATTGTCCTTTTCCGCTTCCCACCTCTACGTACAGTGGTTTATCATTACTGAAATACTCATTCCACTTCCCTTTATAATCACCGGGATTGGGAATAATAAGGTGGGGATTGTCCGCTATTTCCTGCGGGGCCCAAGGTTTATTTCGAAGACGCATCGTTCATCGTCACTCCATTTCATTCTTTTTACCATACATAACAATACCACAATTTTTTCATTTATTCCTCACTGGCAGGGAAATGATTACATTGTTCAGAATAAAGGAATAGAACATCATAATCACAATTGAGGAGGATGCACAGTGACACAAAGCGAAACGATTACCAAACTTAGAAAAATGCTCATTCACATGAAAAATAGAGAGCACACATCAGATAACGACTTTAAAAAAATGCAGACCTATGTAAAAGAGCTCCGTGAAGAAGAAGTAAATGAAAACTTCGAGGGCAGCATCGTGGAAATGGATGCCTTCATTGATGAAAGAACAAACAGTTCCACCTTAAAAGAGCATATCAAACTTCACGAAATGAATATCGCCCGCTGGATTGAGGAACTCGAAATGCTGAAAGACGGGGACGGCGGTGTGACCATTGACTACGAACAGCGCGAAAGCAGGGAGATTTAGATACGAATAGAAATATGATTTTCACACAACCTAACGCTTAGAAGACAACATAAAGGATGTGTGAATCATGCCAATGAATTATCATCATCAGCTTCAGCTGCTTATAGACATTTTAAAAAACCAGGACAACGAGCATTACGGGTCCCGTGATGAATATGCCCAAATTGAACGGCTTGCTAAATCCCTTTTGAAGAACAAAGAAATTCAGGAAGAAATCCGTGACCTTCTTATGAACATTGAGCAGTACAGCAGCCGGCACCAGACAACAGGACAGCTTGAAGCTCTTAACAGCGAAGAGATCCAGCAGTGGATTCAGGGAATTGAAACATCGGAACACAGCTTTCTTTATCCGGACCGCCTGATGTAGAGCCCGTAAAAAAACCTTGTCTCCCGGCTTCGGGATGACAAGGTTTTCCTTTGTTTATACATTCACTTCATTTAACACGTCATAAAGCATGGTATTCCATTTATTTAACTCAACGACCTGCATTTTATCTTTATGCCACATCACGCTTTCGACGCTCTGAGCAATCATATACCAGCTCATGCGCTTCTCCAGATCTCTGGTTAATTCAGCACCGTAGGATGACAGCCACTGCTCCCACTCGTTCCTCGGTACATATAAGTACAATAATGCCGATAAATCAAGAGCAGGATCGGCTACGTTGGCACCATCCCAGTCAATCAGGTACAGAGAGTCATCTTCACTGACAATCCAATTGTTATGGTTCACGTCAGAATGACAAACCACATAGTCCTCAACATTTACTTCCTGTATATTGGAACGGAGCCAGGCGATGGCGTCTTTGACCACCGGGTCAGCCGACCCGGACTGCTTCGCCTTATCTTCAAGGTCTTCAAGGAAGCGACTCGCTGTTAAAGGTTCGTTGCCTAAACGCTTAAACATATCGAGAAGTTCTTTGGAACGGTGAATTTTCCCTAGAAGCCTGCCTATACGACGGGAATTCATATCGTAGGACTTTAATTCCCTTCCGTTCACCCAGCGCTGAGCGGTAATCACATCCCCGCTCTCGAGACGCTTCGTCCAAAGAAGCTTTGGAACAATCCCTTCTGCTGAAAGGACCGCCAAAAACGGTGAAGAATTTCGCTTTATAAAGATTTTTTGTTCGCCCTGTTCCGCAACATAAGCTTCCCCTGTTGCACCACCGGCAGGACGCAAATGCCATCCTTCACCCATCAAGTGTTTCAATCGTTTCACCCTCAATTTCATCGAATCCTGAATCACAGAAGTATTTTTCATCATATCACGAATTGTTTTAAATAAGAAGACACAAAAAGTCTTATATCATTGTAAAGAAGTTTTTCCTTTTCATCAAGAGTCTGTTCTACAAATTTCCTCTTGATTGACAGATCTTCATTAATCACATGATACTACCCGCGTGCTTTTTTCAGCACAACCAACTCGTAGGGTTCAATTTCCGAATGATCCCCGATGATAAAAGAGGTTGATGAAACGGTTGCTACATGATTACTGATCAGTTTATCCCACCGCCCCGGTGAAGGCAGATAAAGAGGAAAACGCTTTTTCGTCGGATTAATGAAAACAGCAATGTCTTCCGAGTCGCCGAGTAAAAGGTATCCAAACACAGGTGCCGGACTTTGCAGGATATGGAGGCGTCTTTGAATATCATTTTTATTATCAAGACGAAAAACAGGATACTCCCGGCGGATATTGATCAGAGACTTGATGAATTGAATATTTGCTTTCTCTGCTTCCCGTTGCGTCCAGTCAAGCTTATTAATGTCATCTCCGGATATATAGCTGTTTTCGTCTCCTTTTTTTGTTCTGAACCACTCCTGCCCTGCATGGAGGAAAGGAATGCCCTGACTCAGCAGCGTCAGTCCGGTAGCCAGCTGGTGTATCCGTTTTTTCTCTTCCTCGGTCTCTGTCTCATTTGTGTTTTGCAGGCGATCCCATAAAGTGTGATTATCGTGGCACTCTACATAGTTCACCGACTGCCCCGGGCTTTCCACCTTACGATCACCAAAATCATCACGGCAGGAGCCGGAAACCAGCTGTGGCAGCCGTTCAATAAAACGCCCGTGGCCATTGGCAAAACCTGCATCATGCATAAAGAACAATTGCCCTTTTATACTGTCCCGGTAAAAATCATTGAAGAAACTCACTCCGGGAAGATGGTAGGACTTATCCATCGTAGCTTTTTGCTCCGAATGAAGCGGTGTATCCAAGTCCCACCCTTCTCCAAGAAGCAGGATCGTCCGGTTGTATTCATTACAGAGAGTGCGGATCCCCCTCATCGTTGCGATGTCCATTGCACCCATAAGATCGAACCTGAAACCGTCCACCCGGTACTCATCAAGCCAGTATGCGACAGAATCCAGGATAAACTTCCGCACCATTTTCCTTTCCGTTGCCAGATCATTTCCCACACCAGTGCCGTTCCCCGGTGATCCGTCCCCGTGATACCTGAAATAGTAACCGGGAACAAGCTTATGAAAAGGAGAATCTTCTTTCACAAATACATGATTATACACGACATCCAAAATGACACTCAGCCCGTTGTTGTGGAAGGACTGAATCATTTCCTTACATTCGCGGATTCTTGTAAGAGGGTTATTTACATCTGTTGCGTAACTGCCTTCCGGAGCCTGAAAGTACAGAGGATCATACCCCCAGTTATACTGCATATGAGGCTCCCTCTCATCTACACGGGCAAAATCATTGACCGGAAGCAGCTGTACATGGGAACACCCCAGTTCTTTAATATAGGACAGGCCTGTCAGACTGTTGTCCTTTGTAACCGTATGTTCCTCTGTAAGACCTTTAAACTTCCCTCTTGCCTTGATTCCTCCGGCAGGGTCAATGGTTGCGTCCCTGATGTGAAGTTCATAAATAATCGCATCCTCAGCCCTGGTGAAATCAGGAGAGTCATGCTCTGTAAAATGATCTGGATTTGTTTTGTTTAGATTAACAACGACGCTTTCTTTACTATTTGCTGTAAGTGATTTCGCGTAAGGATCATTTACTTTGATTATTTTTCCGTTAATGGCCACCTCGTATTGATAGGGAACTTTATTCAAATCTCCCTTAACCGCAGTAAACCAAACCCCTTTTTTACTTTTTTTCATTTCAAAATATTTATTATTTAAATATAATTTTACATTCGATGCTGTAGGTGCCCAGACTGAAAACTTCGTCTGATCTTTTGAATAATGCGCACCTAATGCCGTATGGGTGTCTGTAAAGTGGTCCTCAAACCAATCTGTCCGTACTACAGACCCTGCAAATACAGGGAAGTGCTCATCTCCCCACACCAGTGTTGCTTCTTTCCCTACCGGCAGTGGTTCTGCGAACAGAATCGACGCAGTATGGGATAAGTGTGTCTCTTCCAGGCGTCCCCGAAGTTTGTTTCCTTCCCAGATCAACGATGGCGTTTTATCAAGCAGTGCATCAATATTGTCAGCGTTTACTGTTAGTCGTGTCACATCATCAATCCAAGCTACAGACTTTTCCAATGGGATTCCTCTTTTCACCTTGATTTTCTATTAATGTATACGATAAACCTCTTAATAAATAACTGTTTAATAAGGGCTGGAGACATATTTTCATATGATCTTATAATCCTTCTCTGATAATACCATAGCCATAATTCGGAACCTTCAAACAACTGTAAGCGGTTACAGTTGAAAATGTATATATACTCATTGTTATGGGCCGATAATTTATTCGACATCATTCCTTATATAGCAACAAAAATTATAAAAATCGCTTGAAAAATTTTAATATTATTTACGCAGGAAGTCTGTTAAATTAGGAGAATAGTATAAAAACTGTTGGTCTGACCCGGCTCATTTCCGAGGTCTTGAATCCGGGACACGCCAAATCAAGCAAAATAGTAAAAATGAATAATTATTCACTAAGGTGTTTATTTAAGAAAGGAGCTTGTCGCAGTTGTACAACATCTCAGAACAAGACGTGTACCTTTTTCATCAGGGGACACATTATCAATGCTATCGATTCATGGGCTGTCATAAGATCGAATTTGAAGGAAAAACCGGGTACCGATTTGTCGTTTGGGCACCAAATGCAAAGGACGTTTGTGTTGCCGGTGATTTTAATGACTGGAATGGCCGTGAGCATTCTCTTGCCCGCTTGAATGAGCAGGGATTGTGGACCGGTTTCTTTACGGATATCCCTTCTGGTGCGCCTTATAAGTACAGCATTACACCATATTCCGGAGACTCTTTTCTGAAGAGTGATCCCTATGCTTTCTTTTCAGAGGTTAGGCCGAACACCGCTTCCGTAACCCCGGAATCAGATGAGTACAATTGGCAGGACAGCGAATGGACTGAGGAAAGAAAATCCTATAACCCTCATGAATCCCCCGTGAACATCTATGAAGTTCACGCAGGTTCATGGAAAACCCATGAAGACGGTACCCTGTACACGTACCGGGAGCTTGCGAAAGAGCTCATCCCTTACGTGAAATCTCTCGGGTATACACATATTGAACTTTTACCTCTTGCTGAGCACCCCTTTGACCTCTCATGGGGTTATCAGATCACCGGCTACTATTCGGTGACCAGCCGCTACGGTGCTCCGGAAGACTTTAAATACTTTGTTGACCAATGTCATCAGAACGGCCTCGGTGTCATTATGGACTGGGTTCCCGGTCATTTTTGTAAGGATGATCACGGCCTGAGGCTGTTTGACGGGTCCCCTCTATATGAATATAGCGATTCAAGTAAATCAGAAAAACGAAGCTGGGGGACATTGACTTTTGACTTTGGCAGACCGGAAATCCAAAGCTTCCTCATCTCCAACGCGATTTTCTGGATGAACGAATATCATATGGACGGTATGCGTGTTGATGCCGTTGCAAGCATGCTTTACCTGAATTTTGACAAAGGCGACGATGAAGAAAAGATCTTCAACTCTTATGACGGAGAAGAAAATCTTGAAGCGATGGCTTTTATCCGGAAATTAAACGAAGTTGTATTCCAATATTTCCCGAACAGTCTGATGATGGCAGAGGACAGCTCTGATCTTCCCATGGTCACAGCTCCTACCTATCAGGGCGGACTGGGCTTTAATTTTAAATGGAACATGGGCTGGATGAACGACACGCTTGAATATATGGAGCATGACCCTCTTTATAGAAAGTGGCATCACCAGCTTCTCACTTTCTCGTTTATGTATACCCATTCCGAAAACTTTATCCTTCCTTTATCACATGATGAAGTCGTTCACGGAAAAAAAGCGTTATTGGATAAAATGCCCGGTGACCAGTGGCAGCAATTTGCAAGCCTTAGATTACTGTACGGGTACATGATGGCCCATCCGGGAAAAAACCTTCTCTTTATGGGTGGTGAGTTTGGCCAGTATGCCGAGTGGAAAGATCAGGAACAGCTTGACTGGCACCTGTTTGATTACCCGCTTCATAAATCAATGTACAACTATGTCTCAAAACTGAACCATTTCTATCTTGAAAATGGTGCCCTGTATGAGCAGGACCATAACCATAAAGGATTCGAATGGATCGATCCTCATAATATCGATCAAAGCATCGTCTCTTTTATCCGACGAGGAAAGAAAGCAGATGACGAGCTGATAATTTTATGTAATTTTACCCCGAACGTCTCGTACGATTATAAAATCGGCGTACCGCGGCCGGGTAAATATAGAGAAGTATTTAACTCAGACGATCAGGAATTCAGTGGCTCGAACCAAGTAAACACCGAAGTACATTTTACTAATCCGGAAAAATGGCATGGTCACTCACAGCATATCAAGGTGAAAGTTCCCCCGCTGGCCATCTCCATTTTTAGAAAAATCGATGAAGGGGAATCCAAAGGAGGAGGAATAACATATGGGTAAAAAAGAATGCGTAGGTATGTTGTTGGCAGGAGGAGAAGGGAAACGTCTCGGTTTACTTACAAAAGATCTGGCAAAACCAGCTGTTCACTTTGGAGGTAAATACAGAATCATTGATTTTACCTTAAGCAACTGTGCAAACTCGGGCATCCACACTGTGGGGGTTCTCACACAGTACTCTCCTCTTGAATTAAACAAACACATCGGAATCGGAAAGCCGTGGGATCTTGACCGCCAGGAAGATGGCGTTTCAATCCTTTCACCTTATACCGCCAAGAAAGGCGGCAGCTGGTATTCAGGAACAGCCGATGCCATTTATCAGAACATTCACTTTATTGACCGGTATGATCCGGAGTATATTCTTGTTATTTCTGGTGATCACATTTATCAGATGAATTATCAGAAACTTCTAAAACATCACAAAGAACAGGAAGCTGATGCAACAATCAGTGTAATTGAAGTGCCATGGGATGAAGCTTCACGCTTTGGCATCCTGAATACTACGGATGATCTCAGAATCTATGAATTTGATGAGAAGCCTGCCAAACCGAAAAACAATCTGGCATCCATGGGAATTTATATTTTCAACTGGAAAGCACTTAAGAGCTATCTGCTTGAAGATGCGAAGAATCCGACTTCTTCACACGACTTTGGCAAGGATATCATTCCGGCCATGGTGGCAGATGACCGCCGTCTCTTTGCCTATCAGTTTGAAGGCTACTGGAAAGATGTCGGAACGGTTCAGAGCTACTGGGAAGCGAACATGGACCTCCTGGAACTGGATGAAATGGTGTCATTGAGCAACCGGGAGTGGCGTACGTACTCCCACGATTCAAACTACCCGCCTCAGTACATTAACGGAAATACGAATATTACCAACTCATACATCAACTCCGGCTGCTGGATTCGAGGAACGGTAGAACGCTCGATTTTATTCGAAAACGTGGAAGTGGATTCAAAGAGTACAATCAGACAGTCCATTCTCCATCCAAGGGTGAAAATCGGAGAAAACAGTGTGATTGAACGAGCGATTATTAAAGAAGACACAGTGGTTCCTCCAAACTCCTATATCTGCACACCAGAAGGAGAAGAACCGTTTGTCATTGATAACGAAAATGTAGGTGTAGTAACCGTTAAATAAGGAACAAAAGTGCAATTGGTCACGAGCGTCAAGGCTTTCATTCAATCAAATCCAAGCCGCTTTTTGGCTTAAGCTGATGGAATGAAATGACCTCGAGCTCGCAGGCGCTGGAGCAGGACGAGGAAAAGTTTCGTCATAAAGTCATTTTAAAGGTTTATAAACAACAACACAAAAAATCCGTAACCTGACTGCTTCAGCTAAAAAAAAGGAGGAACTCCATATGGAATCCATGATGGGCTTAATCAACCTGGAACATGAACACGACTTTCTAAATGAACTTACTTACTTTCGATGCGGTGCTGCCGTTCCTTTCGCAGGGCGTTACCGTTTAATTGATTTCACACTTTCCAATATGGTCCGCTCCGATGTGCAGGATATTGCCATTTTCACACGGAACAAATACCGTTCATTGATGGACCACCTTGGAACAGGCGCAGACTGGGAGCTTGACCGCAGACATGGAGGGCTCTTCATATTGCCCCCTGACTGGAATGACCCGACTGATATTTCCAAAGGGGATTTGAGCCATTTTCATAATAACCGTGATTACTTTAACCGGGGAAAATCCAACTATGTGATTATCAGCGGCAGCCAGTATCTCTCGAATGCCGACTATAAGGATGCCTTTGACTATCACCTTGAACGCGGGGCTGATGTGACTCTGATTACAACCCGTGTAAAAGAACTGGGGCCTGAACACGAACCCTGCCAGCGGATTGTACAGGACGACCAGGGCTGGGTATCTGATATAACAAACGAACTGAACAACACGAACGTTTATACAGGTGTCTACATTATCAGCAAGAGTCTTCTGATGGAGCTTGTTGATGAGTGTATCGCACATCATAAAGACCATTTTTTCCTGCATGGTATTAAGGATAACCTTGAGCGCCTGAATATCCAGACGTTTGAACACACAGGGTATTCCGCTTTCATCAATTCTGTGGAAAGCTTTTACCGTAACAATATGAATCTCCTTAACCCTGAAAATTACAAAGAGCTCTTTTACCAGAACTCCTTTATTAAAACAAAGATCAGTAATGAACCGCCGACAAAATACAATGACATCTCGGAAGTAAAGGACTCTCTTCTTGCCAACGGATGTGAGATTAATGGCGAAGTGGAAAACAGTATTCTCTTTCGCGGTGTAAAAGTAAAGCCCGGTGCAAAAGTGATTAATTCCGTCATCATGCAGCGTTGCACGATTGAAGAAGGCGTTCACCTTGAGAACGTTATACTGGATAAAGATGTGACAGTGACGGAAGGGCAGACCTTCATCGGCTCACATGAAAAGCCGTTTGTCGTAGCCAAACGAAAAGTGATGAGCTAATTAGAATGGTGTGTTTAAGGCGGTTATTAATGATTAGGCTGCCCTGAAAAAGACCGCATTTCATACGCCAAGGTACTGAAGGATTAGCATGGAGGTCTGTTTTCGCAAAGTGTGTTGCTTTTGCTGATAAGGTAATGAAGCCGAAGGGCCTGAGACTCCTGTGACGGTGACGAGCGTTTGCATCAAGAATCAGCTTCGAGTTGCTTCGACGCAAAAAGTTGCGAAGCGTTACTGGCAGAGGAAGAAGCAGGGTTATTTCTCACACCTTGCCGGCACCGCCACGGAAAGCGATGTCCTGCAGCGAAATTCAACAGCAATCAGTTCCAAGAGTGCATTTAAATTACGAAACGGGTGCCCAATACAAACTGACGGGCACCCCGGAGAGGAGAAACGATGATGACAAACGTTTTATTTACAGCATCGGAATGTACCCCATTCATTAAAACAGGAGGATTAGCCGATGTCATCGGTTCCCTCCCCCAATCCATTAATAAAACGACCAATTCCCATGTTAAAGTGATGCTTCCTTTATATGACGAAATCCCGGATCACTGGCAGACCCGGATGGAACTCGTAGCAACCATCAATGTTCCGGTCGGCTGGCGTAATCAGGAGGCTTCCATATTCACGTTGGAACACAACGGCGTGGATTACTTTTTTATTTCCAACGACTATTATTTCACCCGAAAAGGGGTATATGGATATTATGATGATGGCGAACGTTTTGTATTCTTCAGCCGCGCCGTTATTGAAGCTCTGCCTTATCTGAATTTTACACCGGACGTAATTCATGCCCATGACTGGCAGACGGGACTTGTCTGTGCTTTTGCTAAGATTCTTCAACCTTTGGAAAACCTGAAAACAGTATTTACGATTCACAACATCCGGTATCAGGGAGTTATGCCCCACACAATGTTTGGGGAAATGTTTAACTTGTCCATGGATCACTTTGGCGGCATGGAATGGAACGGCATGCTCAACTGCATGAAGAGTGGTATTTTTCACGCGGATAAAGTCACTACCGTAAGCCCGAGCTATGCAGAAGAAATTAAGGATCCTTATTACGGGGAAGGCCTTCACTCCCTTCTTCAGGAACGCTCTGAGGACCTGACAGGTATTATCAACGGGATTGATACAAACGATTACCACCCGCTGAAAGATCCGTATATCGTCTCCAACTACCGTCATTCAAGAGGAAAAAAGAAAGAAAACAAAGAATACCTGCAGGAAGTATTCGGTCTTCCGGTAGATGGAGAAAAACCTCTATATGTCATTATTTCGAGGCTTGTGGAGCAAAAAGGATTCCACCTTGTCCAGCATATTCTTGATGAGTTTCTCCAGGAGGATGTACAGGTAGCTGTACTTGGCACAGGCGAAGGTGAATTCGAAGGGTTCTTTTACCATGCCCAGGAACGACACCCGGAACGTCTGGCAGTGAGGCTGACATTTGATGAGAAGCTGGCACGTCAGATGTATGCGGCAGCAGATTTCTTTATTATGCCTTCCCAATTTGAACCATGCGGTCTTACACAGCTTATTGCCCTTCAGTACAAAGCCGTGCCGATTGTCCGTGAAACAGGCGGCCTGAAGGATACCGTCCAGTCCTTTAATGAAATAACCGGAGAAGGTAATGGTTTTAGTTTTACAAACTATAACGCACACGAGCTTCTGGAAGCACTCAAATATTCCCTAAGCGTTTATCACAACCCGATTCAGTGGATTCAACTGTTAAAAAACGTGAACAAAAGCCAGTTCAGCTGGAAAGAATCGGCTACTCAGTACATTCATCTTTATGCCGAGTTCGAAACAGCAAACATATATTCTCAGGGAGTGATAGACGTTGCCACACTTGACAACAGATAAATGGATTGAAGCCATCAAGCATAAAACAGAGAAAGTCGGAGGCATTTCCATCGGCGAAGCCTCCGAGAGAGACTTGTTTTACGCCATATGCGCCATTGCTAGTGAAGAAATGAACAAGAACTGGATAGATACACAGGAAAAATACAGAGAAACCGAATGCAAACAGGTTTATTACCTGTCAATGGAGTTTCTTGTGGGACGTCTTCTGGAAAGCAATCTCCTTAACAGCGGCATGCTGAATGAATGTAACTCCGCACTTGAGGCAATGGGCTTCGACCCGGAGAAAGTGTACAGTGTTGAGCCGGACGCAGGTCTGGGAAACGGGGGGCTCGGTCGTCTTGCTGCCTGTTTTCTTGAATCCATTGCTTCCTTAAAGTTCCCCGGACACGGATGCGGAATCCGCTACCGTTACGGGCTGTTTGAGCAGCGTATTATCCACGGCCACCAAGTCGAGCTTCCTGACTACTGGCTGAAGGAAGATTATCCATGGGAAACGAGAAAAGCTGAAGAAGCTGTCGACATCCATTTCGGCGGTGACATCCATATGTTTAAGAAAAATGACGGGACACTTGAGTTTAAGTACGAAAACACCGATAAAGTTACAGCCGTCCCTTATGACGTGCCGGTTGTCGGTTATCAGAACCAGGTGGTTAATTCACTCAGGCTGTGGAGTGCGGAATCAAATTCCGGTTCGTCCGACCTTCTTACGAGCAAAAGCTCCCAGTACTTTCACCACCTGGATCACAAGCACTCTATAGAGCAGATATCCGGCTTTTTATACCCTGATGATTCCGGATATGATGGAAAGATACTCAGGTTAAAACAACAATATTTCCTTGTGTCATCAAGCTTAAAGAGCATCATCCGCCAGTTCAAAAAGAATGGCCGCCATTCACTGATGCACCTTCCGGATAGAGTCGTTATTCAAATTAACGACACACATCCGAGCCTTGCTGTACCTGAGCTGATGCGTATTTTAATGGATGAAGAGCGATTCGGGTGGGACGATGCCTGGGAGATTACAACGAAAACGATTGCCTACACCAATCATACAACCCTGAGTGAAGCTCTTGAAAAATGGCCTCAGGATATGGTGAAGTCTCTCCTCCCACGCCTTCATATGATCATTTATGAAATCAATGAGCGTTTTTGCAGGAAAGTTTGGGAAGATCACCCTGAGCTTCGTGACAAAATTCATGAGCTTGCGATCATTGCAGATAATCAGGTACACATGGCACGCCTCGCTATTGTAGGAAGTTTCAGCGTAAACGGCGTAGCGAGACTGCACACTGAGATTCTGAAGAAAAAAGAAATGAGCAATTTTTACACGTTGTTTCCTGAACGCTTTAACAATAAAACAAACGGCATCACCCACAGGCGCTGGCTTCTTCAGGTAAACCCGGAGCTGTCCACGTTAATCAGTGACGTCATCGGTCCTCAGTGGATACAGAGGCCGAATCACCTGATCAGCCTCCTCCGGTATTCAAATGATGTTCCTTTCCTGGAACGGGTGTCGGAAGTGAAGCTGCAGAATAAAGCACGTCTCGCTCAGTTTATTCATGAGAAGACGGGAATTGTTGTTGACGAGCGTTCCATCTTTGACGTTCAGATCAAACGATTGCACGAGTATAAAAGGCAGCTGTTAAACATCTTCCACGTTATTCATTTATACAATGAGCTTAAGGACAATCCGAGCCTGGATATTACTCCCCGGACCTTTATTTTCGGGGCGAAGGCAGCACCAAGCTACTACTTTGCAAAGGAAGTCATCAAGCTCATCAACCGGATGGCGTCGATCATTAACAACGATACGAGTATCCAGGGGAAATTAAAGGTCGTTTTCCTTGAAAACTACAACGTGAGCCTGGCAGAAAAAATCATTCCGGCTACAGATATCAGTGAACAGATTTCCACTGCCAGTAAGGAAGCTTCAGGTACCGGTAATATGAAAATGATGATGAACGGGGCGCTTACGGTTGGAACCCTCGACGGTGCCAACATTGAAATCCGCGACCTCGTCGGTGACCGGAACATCTTTATTTTCGGCCTCACTGCTGATGAGGTTCACGACTACTACCAAAACGGCGGTTATGTAGCCCGGGATATTTACCATACGGATGAACGGGTCCGACGTATTCTGGATCAGCTTAATGAAGGGGCGTTCGGCTCACAGGAAATCGAATTTAAAGATATTTTTTATCACATCCTGTACCATAACGATCCTTACTTTGTTCTCAAAGACTTTGATGCCTACATTGAAACCCACGAGCTTGTGGAGCAGGCATACCGCAACCAGCCGAAATGGATGAACATGAGTATGACGAATATTGCCTATTCGGGCAAATTCTCAAGTGACCGGACTATTCAGGAATATGCATCGGAGATTTGGAAGCTTAAGAGAATGGACTAATCAAAAAAAGGCACAGAAGAGGGAAGATCCTCTCTTCTGTGCCTTTTAGATTACCCGTTTCCTGCAGAAGTGCATCAGGAGAGTCTGTCTGTTTCCTCCTGAAAGTCTGCTCTAGAATCCGCAGTGGTGTCACAATGTCTTAATAAAAGTTCTGTAACTTTTAACTGCTGATATTTTATCGGTGATTTATTACGCTGTAATTTTTCATACCAGGCTGGAAAAGTACGTTTGTCGATCACGGTTAAGGATGAATCGTTACGGGGCAGATCGATAAAGCTGTCCTTCGCTATGACAACTGTTTTTACCGGGTAGGAAATGTCGTTCCCAGCCAGGATCTCCTGAATAACAGACCTCATCCGCTTGATTGATACCTGTGGATGCACAAGCTTTTCTTCATAAGACTTTTGCTCTTTAATCCAGAACCGGTCGTTCAATGGTTTAAAGATGGCATTCCCATCCCCTTCCAAAGCATGGACAAGCCAGACCTCGGTGGGGGTTACAATCATCACTTCCATTTCTACTTGGGCTTTACGGACATTCATTACAGGTCGGTAAAAAATCATATACGTATCGGGAAGGGTCTTTGTGAGCCTAGCGAGAAATGAATCGTATTTAAGCGATTGTTTCACATGAGATTTCTCACTGATTGTGGAGCTTGCCCATGTGAGCTGAAACGCATACAGCTCTTCCATAAATGCTTTTTTAAGAGCCTCCAGAGAGGATATGGGCTTATTCAACAGAGGAGTAAATGCATCCTCCTCTGCCTGCGGCTCGCCATTGATCTCTTTTTTATTAAGAAAAGGGATCCATGTTTTCCAGGTGCTCCTCCCCTCCCCTTCCACGTTATAGCTGGAGTTCACGATTTCTTCGTAGTTATAGGTGCTGAGGTGATGTCTTCTTCTCTGCCAGTCTGTCTTCAATCTTGCCCACCTGTCGGATTTCAATCGGTGAAAGCGGCTTGAATATCTATATACATCCATTTCATATCTAGAAACACAATCAGTTAGCTTAACGAGCTGAGCCATCCTGTTCTCCTCTCACATTCCATTCTGAAGTGATATGCTTTATTTTACCATAAGGAGTACACTGAGGTTATTGCAGAATAATCCGATCAACCGCTTTATATCTTGGAGACGAGTGGGGGTGTATTTCATACAGGACCACTTCTTCTGCATCCCATCCCATTTCTGGAAGCTCCATTGAAAGGTTTTGACGCCTTAATGGCTTTTCCCCTTTGTATCCTTTTGCCAGTGTAATATGAGGCGTAAAAGGTCTTTCTTCCACAGGGAATTCATGTCTTACAGCCAGGTCCCTGATTTTCTTCTGCAGGGTCATGAGAGGCTTGGAGTATGACATTCCTGCCCAGAGGACCCTCGGTTCTGCCGGTCGTCCAAATGAACTGATTTCCCTTAACGTCAGAGCCGGACTTTCTTCTTTACTGAGCTTCGTCTTAAGCTCTTCCCATAGTTTCGTTCTTTTTGCAGAATCCCAGCCTCCGAAAAAAAGAAGTGTAATATGGAAATCATCTGGATGAATGACCGTTTTAAAACGAACGTCTGCTTCAAAATGTTCCTGGGCTTCCAGGAGTGGCGGGACAATTTTTTCCGGTACAGGAATTGCAATAAAATAATGGGACATGCAAATACCTCCTTTTGTCAGTAAATATACGGTATGATAAAATAAGAACTGTTTAATTCCGATTTGCTCGATACGATTTAATGGGAAATGGTTTTACAGTTAGTTTTCATCATAAATGAAACTTCATGCAAGAAGAAAGGATGACAGTGATGAAAGTTGTAGAAAACATGGCAGAACTTATCGGTGATACACCTCTTGTAAAGCTTCAAAAGCTCGCTCCCGAGGGAGGCGCTGATGTTTACCTGAAGCTTGAATTTATGAACCCCAGCGGCAGTGTAAAAGACCGGGCTGCCTTCAACATGATCCGTCAGGCTGAAAAAGACGGTCATCTTAATGAAAACAGTGTTATTATCGAGCCTACATCAGGCAATACAGGTATCGGCATTGCCATGAACACGGCAGCCCGCGGATACCGCACAATCTTAACGATGCCCGACACGATGAGCCAGGAGCGCATCAATTTATTAAAAGCCTATGGCGCTGAGGTTGTACTCACACCAGGTGATAAAAAAATGCCCGGTGCTATCGAAAAAGCTCACGAACTTGTAAAAGAAATTCCGAACAGCTTCATGCCTATGCAGTTTGAAAATGCAGCAAATCCCGATGCCCACCGTAAAACAACAGCACACGAAATTAAAGAAGGCATGGATCAAATCGGTAAAAATCTGAGCGCCTTTGTTGCAGCTTCCGGTACAGGCGGGACCATTACCGGAACAGGTGAGGAACTTAAAAAGTTCTATCCTGAAGTAAGCGTTCACGTTGTTGAGCCTAAGGGCTCCCCTGTCCTTTCAGGCGGCAAACCAGGGCCTCATAAGCTGGTCGGGACAAGTCCGGGATTTGTTCCACCGATACTAAATGAAGACGTCTATGGTGAGATCTTTACCGTAACAGATGAGGATGCTTATGATATCACACGCCGTTTATCCCGTGAGGAAGGTATTCTAGTAGGCCCGTCTTCCGGTGCTGCCTGCTATGCTGCACTTGAAGTAGCCAAACGCCTGTCTTCTGACGATGTGGTCGTAGCGATCGCCTGCGACACCGGTGAGCGTTATCTCTCCACTGATTTATTCGTATTCGACGGACAATAATATATCGAAAATACAATAAGAATCTGCCCGAAAGGTTTTACTCCTTTCGGGCAGATTTTTATATTCAGTGTGTTTATGGAAAATAGAAACGATCACAGTTTTTATATTATCTTCTTTTCCATCCTCATGATCACAAGGAGCAGGAATGCTCCTATGAGCGTTAATACTCCGTAAAACAGGTATACATACAAAATGTCCTGCCAGTCAATGATTAATCCCGCAAAGAAGGTAAAGAAGAAGGCACCAAGCCCGTTACCTACAGCAGCATATAAACTCACTGCCGTTGCCTTCACTTCTTCAGGTGCCAGGTTACGCACGTACTGAAGAGCAGCCGGGATAAACAAACCGATACTCAACCCCTGTATTACTGTTGTCATGTAGATGATTTCCGGAGACGGTCCAAGGAAATAAAAGAGCCAGCGGAGGCCGGAAACAAGAGCAGCCACAAACAAGATAACCATGATTCCCTGTCTCTGAATGAGCTCCCCTGCCCAGCGCATAAACGGGATTTCACTCCCAGCTGCTAAAAGAAACGCCAGTCCGACACCAGCAAGAGATCCTCCGGCAAACTGAATAAGAAGTCCAAAGTAAAAATTGTTGGCCATAATCGGTCCGAATACGAGAAACGTTACGACTAAAAATAAAACAAACCGGGGTACCTTAATGAGACTCTTCAATCCTGAGAAAAGTTCTACCCTCGGAAGAGCGGATTCCTTTGGCATTTTAAGAGCAAAGTAGGCACTGATCCACAAAATCAAGGCAAAAGCATAAAAAATGATCGATGGGCCAAACCAGTCGGAAAGGTTACCCATAACCCATACCGACAATGCGAAACCTGCTGCTCCCCACATGCGGATACGTCCATAGTCTCCTCCGTTTTTATGAACGTGATTCATAACCATACTGTCTGACAGAGGGATAATCGCACTTTGGAAAAGGGCAAGAAAAGCTGCGATGAAAACGAGGACCGGATAAACCTCCGTTGTCGTATACATCAGACCAATCGCCCCGGTCCCAATAGCGGCAATCGTCAGTAATATCCTCGGGCTTCTCGTATAATCACTGATCATCCCCCATAGGGGCTGAGCCACGAGCATGGTAATCGGCCCGATGGACATGATCGTTCCTATCTGACCTCCGGAAAGCCCTACCTCATTTTGCAGGTAAACACTTAAAAGGGGGAAGAGGCCTCCGATTGCGAAGAAAGATAAAAAGTAAAACATCCGCATATGAAACAGCACGGGCTTGTGTTCTTGAATAACTTGTTCCTTCAACATTAACAGCAACCTTTTTTATTATTTTGCAAGTTCGTAGATGGCCTGGGCATAGATGGATGTTGCTTTTAACAGATCTTCGATATAAATGGCTTCATCAGCCTGATGAGCTAAATCATCACGGTGGGGAAACAACGGACCAAATGCAACACCTTCATCCAAAGATCTGGCATACGTGCCTCCGCCGATTGCGATGAGCTCTGTTTTCTTGCCAGTCTGTTCTTCGTAAACCTTGGATAACACCTTTACAAGCTCGGAAGATTCCTCAACCATATGAGGTGTTTCATGGGTTTTAATTACACCTTCAAAAGGAGCCATTTCCCTGTCCAGAACAGCCTTGACCTCATCAAAGGAAGCTCCTTTTGGATACCGGAGGTTAATGCCGATCATTGCTTCTTTACCATCTTTGTATTCCAGAATGCCAATGTTCATGGTCAAATCGCCGAGCTGTTCATCATGGTGGGCGATCCCCAGCTTCTTTCCTCTGGAATCACGGGCAAACTTTTCTCCTAAACGTGCAGCAAAGTCTGTTGCAGATGCCTGAAACGAACAGGTTTGTAAAAAACGGGCCATCTCCAGACCTCCGTTAATTCCTTTGTCAGGCTCCATACCGTGGACGGACCTCCCTTTTACGGTCAGTTCGATTTGATTTTCAGAAAGCACCTTCGTCTCTCCAGTGAGTTTCTCTTCGTGAAGAAAGCTCTCAAATTGTTTTACCAGATCATCTTCATACTGTGTTTCAATCACTGCAACTGCGTTTTCAGGAACCATGTTCAGGCGGTGACCGCTTTTAAAGTGGACAAGCGTGTGCTCTCCTTCTTTTTCATCACCTTTGAGATTGCGGGTATAGAACAGATCACAGATTCCCTTTTCCGAATAAATAACCGGAAAGTCAGCGTCCGGGGCAAAACCCATCAGCGGCATTTTTTCCTCTTTAAAGTAACGGTCCACGCAGCGCCATTCGCTCTCTTCATCTGTACCGATAATAATCCGCACTCGTTTGGACAAAGGCAGTTCAAGATCTTTTACCAGTTTGAGTGCGTGATAGGCAGCCATTGTCGGCCCTTTGTCATCAATTGCTCCTCGTGCAATGATTTTTCCGTCTTTAATTTCAGCTCCGTAAGGGTCTGAAGACCATCCATCCCCCTCCGGGACCACATCGATGTGGCAAAGAATACCGATGATGTCTTCTCCTTCACCATACTCAATATGTCCGGCATACCCTTCAATATCTTTTGTACTGAACCCTTCGTTACGGGCTTTATTTAGAAGCCAGTTATATGTATCGGCAATATCTTTTCCAAAGGGTTCACCTTGTCTGGCAGTTGAGGGGTCTAGTACACTCTTCTGTCTGAGCAGCGCCTGCGTATCTGTAATCACCGTTTCTTTTCTTTCCTGTACACGTTCATTCCAATTTATGCTCATCAAATGACCTCCTGTATTCGATTGGTGCTTTCGTTTCTAGTATACTTTTTTGCCAGCGGTGTGAAAAGCTGGGATACTTAACAGAAAATCCATAGTAGTTTTACATAACTTTAACGTAAAATTGTCCATTTTGGCTTTACGAACAATTAGGAGTCCGCTAAAATATAGGACAAAGGAGGGGGACTGTGGTGAAAATCAGCAGTATGATGGCAACTCAGACTCTTAAGCTCCAGCAGACTCTAAACATATCACTTATGAAAAGCGCTCTTAATTCAGATGCGGCAATGGCTGTTTCTATGTTAGACCGGTTAAGAGACGGAACGCAGCAGAACGATACAGCAACTACGAACCCTTCACCACACCCTGCTTTAGGTAAAAAAGTAGATATTCGTTTGTAGCACCTGTTCATTCACCTGCATGTTTGCCACTGGTATGCATACATATTTACAACCAGCGTGCAAATGGCAGGAAAGTACCTTCATAAGGAGTGGTTCTTTGAAAGCTTCGACTGACCGAATGTTGACTAGGATTAAGTCCATGTACCTTTATATTAAAAAGAGGGGGAACGTCACCACACTGGAATTGGTTGAAGAATTCGGAACGACTCACCGCACCATTCAGCGTGATCTGAATGTTTTAGAGTACAATAACCTTGTAGAAAGCCCAAGCCGCGGTACGTGGGTTGTTACAGAAAGAAAAACGAAGGTATCCTGATTGAATGTCAAGGAGATCCAAAAGGCCTTTACGCCTTTTGGATCTCCTTTTTTGCCGTATTCTCTAAGCTTTTTCTTCTGAAGGGGTCTCCCCTTTTATCAAAGCCAGTTCCTCATCAGTTAATTCCCGGTACGTTCCCGGCTCAAGGGTTTCATCAAGAGTCAGTGAACCGATTGTTTCCCGTTTTAGAAAAACAACCTTTCTCCCTACTGCTTCAAACATCCGTTTAACCTGGTGGAACTTCCCTTCCATAATGCCAAGCCGGATCTTCAGTCCGTCTCCTTGGGCAAGCACTTCCACTGTAGCAGGTTTTGTTTCATAACCATCATCCAGTGTCACACCGGATTCCAGAGCACTGATCTCCTTTTCTCCGAGAGCCTGGTCAATCGTCGCCACATAAAGCTTCGTGACTTTCTTTTTCGGACTCGTAAGCTGATGAGCAAGTTTCCCATCATTTGTTAAAAACATCAGACCTACTGTATCTTTATCAAGCCTGCCTACAGGAAAAGGTTCAAATACAAGGTCTTCAGGCTCCAGCAGGTCAATTACGGTTTGTTCTGACTTGTCTTCCGTTGCTGAAATCACACCCTGGGGCTTGTTCATCATCAGATAGATAAATTCTTTGTACTCGAGCTCTTCCCCATTGACGATGATTACATCATTTTCAGGGTCTACATGCGTCTTTCCGTCCTTTGCCGGAGTTTCATTTACCGTTACACTACCTTGTTTAAAGAGCTTCTTTACATCTTTTCGTGAACCAAATCCCATATTTGCCAGCAGTTTATCAAGTCTCATTCTCTTCAATCTCCTTTATAACCTGTTTCCCAAACCCGCCCAGCTCCCCATCAAGGTAAGCTCTGATTACCCCGGGAATAATCTGACTGGCGGCGTGGCGTATCATTTTTTCATCTATCCCCTGTTTACGAAGGTCTTTCTCCATAGTGGTTACTGCTTCAATTGCTGCCTTTGTTGCCGCTTTATTAACGGAAAGAACGTCTTCCTCCGCTCCTTCCAGAACTGAAAATCTGTCTCCGAGAAACTGTTTAACCGCTTCCGCGTCGTCGGTATCAGCAGAATCTACAATGACCAGCCCTTCTTTGTCCTTCCTAAGCTGGTCCGCCTGAGTTACAAACTTACACGGGACAGCATTTCCCCTTTCAGGGAGCAAGGATTCTATATCTTTTCTCATGACCGCTGTGGCTGTAACATAAATGGACGTTTGAGGATGAAAAAATGACTTGTTTTCTTTAATAAAAGAAGCAACCTCGTCTTTAGGAAGAAACAGCCAGATGTCTTTATGTTCAACTAAGTCCTCTCGTTCAATCCACGTAATTCTGCTGTCACCCTGACACGCTTCAACGACTTTTTCTTTCGTTCTTGAAAACACACGGACTTGTCTGTCTTCCGGTATAAGGTGAAGGACAGCTTGAGCAAGCTTCCCGAAACCAATAAATACGGTCATCTTCATCCCTCCTGTCAAAATCATCAGCCGCCTGTAAAAAAAGGGCGGCACATAAGGAGGCGTTATACCTAATGTGTCACCCTCTGAAACAATCTGCGTTGCTGTTGCGTAACGGTTGCATCTTTTAAAAGCCTGTTATGAGTGGCCTTTTATTTGAGTTGCAATGGCTCCACCCGGTTGCGCCTTCATCTTCATTTTCTGTACTTAAAATGAAATGTCGAATAGCGACAATTTATCCAAAAGAGCTTAAAAGTAAAATTAATTATCTTCACCAAACATGTAATGTTTTGTTCTGATATTGACATTCAGCACAATGCCGACAGCAATCATATTGGTAAGCAGTGCACTTCCTCCGTAACTGATAAACGGAAGAGCAAGGCCTGTGATCGGCATCAGTCCGATCGTCATTCCGATGTTTTGGAAGATCTGGAACACAAGGAGTCCGACCACACCGGCGACCAGATACGAACCGAACGTATTGTTACAGCTGAATGCAATAATGACCATCCGGTATAAAAGAAGGAAATAAACGACGATGAGTACCGTTGCTCCTACAAATCCGAATTCCTCTCCGATCACAGTAAAGATAAAGTCCGTGTGAAGCTCTGGGATTTCGCCACCTTGGGATTTCGCTCCCTGAGTGAAGCCCATTCCATAAAGCTGTCCTGCACCGATCCCCTGAAGGGCGTGGAACAGCTGATAACCAAGCCCGCTTGTATCCCCCATCGGATCCAGCCATGCATAGACTCTGTCAAGCTGATGGCCTTTTATAAAGATATTAAAGATATCAAAAAAGTAATTGTGAAGGATGACTAAAAAAGAAATTGCCGCAGCCACGATCGACACGAGCAGACCAATCATCCGCCATGTGACACCGGACATGAGGATCATGGTCATCATAATTGCTGCGATGACAAGGGCTGTACCAAGGTCAGGCTGAATGAGAATGAGAAAGAATGGCGGCAGGCCTACTGCAGCCACTTTACCGACTACTTTTGCATCACCGGCAAATGTTTTTTCCTTCGGTGACTGACTGATATGGTAAAGAAGATGGGCCAATGCAATAATGACGAAAATCTTTACGAACTCAGAGGGTTGAAACAAAAAGTAATCAGGGTGCCCAATCCAGCGCTGTGCCCCGTTTCGGTAGATTCCAAAGAAATGAACGAGTAACAGTAAAAACATACCTATGCCATACAAGGGAATCGAGAAATTTTTAAACATTTCGTAGTCAATACTCATTGCTGCAAGCATGAGTATCGTTCCGATGGCAAACCATACGACCTGCCTTCTTACAAAGAAAGTGCCATCAAGCTGGGCATACTGCTCCGTTGTCCCGCTGTATATTGCCATAAGGCTGATACACATAAGTACGAACAGAAGAAATAATAATGTAAAATCAAGCTGCTGTAACGAAGATTTTCGTTCTTCCATTTATTATCCACCTACATTTTATCTCGTAAACTGCCGAACGGGACGAAGAGGTGTGACATTCGATGAGGTCGCCGCGACTTCCTGCTCCGCATCATCGTACACTGATTCTCTATCAAGACGCTCGGATCGTTCTTTTTCAGTTTTCCTGGAGATATTTGCTAAGATTCCAAGCGACATAAAGGTTACCATCAATGATGATCCTCCGTAACTTAAAAGCGGGAAAGGAATCCCCGTGATCGGGAGAAGTCCGCTCACCGCACCTGCGTTAAAGAGAATCTGAATTGCCATCTGAAAAACGATTCCAAATGCGAGCAGGCTTCCGAATGCATCTCTGCAGCGTGCCCCGATCACAACGCCTCGCAGGATGATAACGACCATACACGCAAATACAAATAATATACCGAGAAGCCCCAGTTCTTCACTTACTATCGCAAGAATAAAGTCGGTATGGGCTTCGGGAAGGTAAAAGAGTTTTTGGACACTCTGACCAAGTCCTGCACCTGTTACTCCCCCGTGGGCAATAGCGATATAAGACTGAATGAGCTGATAGCCATCGGAGAACCCAAGTTCAAACGGATCCCTGAAACCGATGATCCGGTTCATACGGTATTCGGCTGACCGTGCATAGTAAACAAGTGCTATGGCACCAAGACCGCCGATCCACGTTAAATGAAGAAGCCTTGCTCCTGAAACAAAGACGATTAGTCCGGCAACAGCTACTATTGAAGTCGCTGTTCCAAGGTCAGGCTGAAGCATGATTAATCCGAACAGAAAGCCAACCACCACAAGGGGAGGTAGAAGTCCTTTAAATAAGTCATTTATGTAAGCCTGTTTTTTTGAGTAGACATAAGCAAGGTACACAATAACCCCAAGTTTTACAAACTCTGATGGCTGAATCCGGAACCCTCCTGCACCAATCCAGCGCTGCGCTCCGTTCACTTCAATACCAAGGGGAGTTTTCACCAGAATCAGCATCACAACCGAACCCAGCATAATCAGGGGTGTGAGCTTTCTGAAATGACGGTACGGAAAAAACATCAAAAATAAAAACAGCCCGCAGGATACAACAAGCCACATAAGCTGCCGTTCAAAGAAGTACGTATAATTTCCTTCCAGCTGATCATACCCCCGTACGAAGCTGGCACTGTATACCATGATTAAACCGAACGCCGCTACAAGCGCAATCGTCACTACGAGAACCCAATCAATATGAAACCGTTTTTTAGACGTTTCTTCCACGCCCGGTCACCACCTTTTATCATGTCATTGTTTCATAAAAAAATCTATTACGAACCTTTGCCGGTCACAAATCTCAGTTCCTCAATTATAGCAGAGTCCACCCCTGCTAGAAAGGGACTAGACGCCTGTAATCATGAGAAAATAAGGAAAAATTGCTGCCCTGCCGAGGCGTTTGTTTTTTCCGTGAAAAATGCAGTCAGATGATGGAGGATCATGTAAGGTGATGGTCGTGAGCTTTCTATCTCGCATCGAGAAGGAGGTACGAAGTGACCGGAGATTTTTTTCGGGATAACCATATGATAAAACAAAATCAAAAGCCGGCATATCTGCCGGCTTTTGATTCTATTATCCACGTAATGATTTTGATACGCTGGCTACGCGTTTTCCAAGGCGTTTGGCCATTGTAAGGTCTCTTTCATCAGGCTGATTGCTTCCATCCGGCCCTGCAACTGTTGAAGCTGCGTAAGGAGAACCGCCGATCCCATCGGTCGTGAGCTGCTCCGGGTTTTCGCCGTAAGGAAGGCCTACATAGATCAAACCAAAGTGTAACAGAGGAACGATCGTTGTGATTGCAGTTGTTTCCTGTCCGCCGTGGATTGATCCGCTGCTGATAAAAGTAGAAGTCACTTTTCCTTCGAGATCTCCGTTCATCCAAAGCCCTCCGGCTGAATCAATGAATTGTTTCATTTGAGCCGGCATGGAACCGTAGCGGGTCGGGATTCCCCAGATAATGCCGTCTGCCCATTTAAGATCGTCGTGAGTAGCAACCGGAAGATCTTCCTGATTGTCCTGTGCCTGAACATAAGCATCCTGGCCGGACATGGCATTCTTTACTTCATCAAACTCTGCAACACGGACAATTTTCACTTCTACGCCTTCAACATCCTGGGCGCCTTCTGCTACCGCTTTTGCCATTTTGTGAATGTGACCGTATGCACTGTAAAAAGGAATTAAAATTTTAGTCAATGTAATCCTCTCCTCTTTTGCTTTAAGTGTAATATGTGTCTCCCGCAATGGGAGGTGTTCCCGATACATAAGGTGATATTCCACCTTCTAACAAAAAATAAACGTCTTTTTAAAAACAAGTTAATTTACTTTTTATTGTTACTTACTTATAGTTAGTATAATATACAGGTCGCTTACTAAAGTCAAGTGAAATATGTTATAATTGTAAACAAGCGAGAGTAGTCACTGTATGAAGAGGGTATAAAAACGAAGAACTTATCTTTTCCGGTGATTACTTGAAGGAGATGAAAGCGATGGAACAACATCATCTTTGTCCTAAATTCGAATCTGCGTTTCAGCTGCTTGGCAAACGCTGGAACGGTTTGATCATACGTGTTCTAATGACAGGACCGAAACGGTTCCGTGAGATTTCAGCAGTCATTCCGAACATGAGTGACAAAATGCTTGTTGAAAGACTCAAGCAGCTTGAATGTGAAGGAGTTGTAAAAAGAGAGGTTTATCCTGAAACACCGGTTAGGATCGAATACGTCCTGACAAAAAAGGGACAATCTCTTGAACCTGCAATGGACGCCTTCCAGACATGGGCTGAAAAATGGATGAACTGACAGACCGTTCCGCACATTTGCGGGACGGCTTTTTTACGGATAAAGAGTGAAAGCGAAGTAAAGAATAAAAATAACCCGGGAGCGTATTAACGCACCCGGGTTATTTTTATATTTAGCCTTCTTCACTTACTTTGGTTTTCTTTTTCAAAAACTTAAATCGATGGCCCAAAATCATAGCGGCAAGGCCTGAACGGATACCAAGGAATCCATAGATGGCAATTCCGGCTCCGATTGTGATCGGGAGGATAACAAATGTTGATCCTCTGTTTTCCATTGGTAAAGCCAGCTGGACGAGCATGTTAACGGCCCAGACGCCAATACCCATGGCAACAGCGAAGCCGCCAATGAGAAGCATGCGCTTGAACAGAAGGTTATAGCTGTATTCGGCATATTTTCCGATTGCCCATGCGTTAACACTTATAGCGGAAGCGTACCCGAGGGCTGTAGCGTAAACTGCGCCTACAGGTCCGAACCAGCTGATGAACAAGGCATTGGTTGCGAACTTAAGAGTAATACCGGACAACAGAGCAATGACCGCATACTTTTGCCGGTTAATTCCCTGTAACAGGGATGAAGTCACAGCAAATATCGAGAACAACACGGCAACTGGTGCGTAATGGCGGAGGATTTCACCGCCGATGCTCAGGTCATCGAGACCGAACAGGGCACCGTAAGCCGGGTAGGCAAGTACTGAGAGGCCTGTTGCTGCCGGGATGCTCAAAAATAGGATGATCTGGTACGTCTGCGTGATATGGCGCTGCAGACGGTCTTTTTCATTGTTTACAAATGCACTTGTGACTGTTGGCAGAATGGCCAGTGACATAGCAGTTGCCAGGGCGACAGGTATCAAAATCAGTTTGTGTGCTGCCTGTACGAAAGCACCGAAATATTTGTCGATCTCACCCTGCTCGAATCCAAGTGAGCTTAGGGCATTATTAAATGTAAACAGGTCAATCATCTGATACATCGGGATTGACAGCCCTACAAAAGAAATAGGCAGTGCATAGCGCAGGAGCTCTTTATACATATTTGTAAGGGGGATCTGGTGATCCGTGGTGCTTTCTTCCACATGTTTCTGGAAGTTCCCTTTACGCTTATACCAGTAAACCAGCAGGACAGCCAGTCCTCCGATGGCTCCCACAAACGCTCCGAATGTGGCAAAACCTACGGCTGTTCCCAGTTCTCCATTCCACACGTTAATAATTAGAAATGTGAGAAGGAGGATAAATATGATCCGGACGATCTGTTCAATGACCTGCGAAACTGCCGTTGGTCCCATGGACTGAAAGCCTTGGAAATAACCGCGGATCAATGACATAACAGGAACGACAAGGAGTGCCACACTGACCATCCGGATAGTGAAGACTGCATCTTCTATGCTGTTTCCCTGCAGGTCACTCGTATCGAGGACGTTTGCAGCAATGACAGGCGCTAAAAAAAACAGTGCCAGAAAAGCGACGAAACCGGTAATTCCCATTACGATGAGGCCGGACTGAAACAGCCTCTGCCCCGTCCGGTAATCACCGAGTGCATTATATTTTGATACAAATTTGGATACGGCAAGGGGAATCCCGAGGGTGGCCAGACTGAGTAATACAGTATAGGGCACGTAGCCGTATGAGTAGAGTGCCAGTCCTTCAAGACCGACAATCGCCTGGAATGGAAAGATATAAATAAGACCTAAGAGTTTCGAAATAAAAATAGAGGCTGTTAATATCATCGTGCCTCTGATTAGATTACGTTCAGACATCGTCACTACCTACCTCAGCAATTTGAATTTAAACACTGCTAGCATTTTATCATACTTCTATCAGAAAATCGTGCGGGGTCTGTCCCCCGAACTTTCTTCGCGGGCTGTTGACATTTATAGAGTCCAGTTTTTATATAACACACTGGAGCACGCCGGTGTGACGTGTCCACAATTTTACATCATTGTTCGGGGGACAGACCCCAAAACTTACCCCAAAACGTTCCAAAGCGCTGAAACGAGAAAAAGAACCGGCCATGGGGCTGGTTCTTTTTCTCGTTTCGTTAGGCAGCTGTCTTATCAGCCTTCGATGGTCTTCAGGATGCATTTACGGGTACGGGGACCGTCAAATTCACAAAAGTAAATGCCCTGCCATGTTCCCAGAATGAGCCGGCCGTCTTCGATGATGACAGGCTGGGAACTTCCCATTGTACTGGCTTTTAAGTGAGATGCTGTATTCCCTTCTGCATGACGGTACTCCGGATGTTCCCAGGGATATACTTCATTAAGACGCATGAGCATATCTCGTTTCACATCTGGATCGGCATTTTCATTGATCGTGATCCCTGCAGTGGTATGAGGACAGTAAATATAGACAATGCCCACTTTGATCCCCTGCTCTTTTACATACGCTTCAACATGATGGGTAATATCTATCATTTCATCTCTTTTGTTTGTTTCCAGTGATAATTGTTTAATCAAAGCAGACACGCCCCTTAATAAGACTGTTTACTTTATATATTCCTCAATCAGGCAGCAGGGTAAACACTGCAGGAGGTTATTCCCCTCTGGCATGAGCATTGGTTGCTTTTACCGCTGCCTTTATCGCTTCTTTGTAATGTCGTTTTTCAAGCACTTCCAGCCCAGCGGCAGTAGACCCGCCCGGTGATGCCACCTGATCACGGAGGTCCTGCGGGGAATGTCCTGCAGCAAGCATAGCCGCTGAGCCACTTAACATTTTTGTCACAAGGGAACGCGCCTGTTCCGCTGTTACCCCATTTTCCACAGCCGCTTCTTCCATCGCTTCCACAAATGCGTAAACAAACGCAGGCGCACTTCCTGTAACAGCGGTTAAATCATGGACCTGCTGTTCACTCAGTTCAGCAGACTCGCCGATGGCTTCTAATATAAACGCAATCATCTCACGGTGTTGCGGGTTTACATAGTGGCCGCATGTGTAAGTAGAGATCGATTCACCTATCTGCGCTGCTGTATTCGGCATGATCCAGCACACCGGGGTTCCCTTTGGCAGACGCTCTTCCATATACGTTGTGTCAATTCCGGCAGCTACAGTGAGAACAAGCTGACCGTCAATCAATTCCCCAAGACGTTTTAAAATCACATCATGAGTTGCAGGAGGCGAAGCTAGTAAAATGACATCGTGGTCTTTCGCTTCCTCTTCCCAGTTTGAAGAGACATGGACACCATAGCGTTCTTTGAGCAACTCCAGTCGCTCTTTGTCCTGACGGTTCGTCAGTGTAATCTTTTCAATTGCCGGATTGGCCTGCTTTAAAATACCTGAAAGAACAGCTTCAGCCATTCGTCCGGCCCCTATCATTAAAATACGGGTTGGTCTCATGTCCTCTTCACTCCTTTTAGCTTTTTATAAAAATATCATGAGTTTATGATTTAGAAAAGTATGCTAGACTAAAAAATGATAAAAAAATGGAACTTTTTTATATTTTTTTATAAAAGATTGGTGCTCCCTGGATATCCTTCACTTACCGCTCGGGCGACGGTGAGGACTCAGACAGCACCTCTGGCTTCATATAGAGCAAGATAACAGTAATTCTGGAAAGAAAGCGGGTTTTACTCATGACGAATGAAAATTATGATGTGATTGTAATAGGTGGCGGTCCGTCCGGCCTGATGGCCTCAGTATCGGCTGCAGAACATGGAGCCCGCGTCCTTCTGTTGGATAAAGGAACAAAGCTCGGCCGGAAACTTGCCATCTCCGGGGGTGGAAGGTGTAATGTTACAAACCGTGCCGATGTAGAAGAAATCATTAAACATATTCCCGGGAATGGGCGGTTTATGTACAGTCCCTTCTCTGTTTTCAATAATGAAGACATCATTTCTTTTTTTGAAAACCTCGGAATCAGCCTGAAGGAAGAAGACCGTGGGCGTATGTTTCCGGTAAATGATAAGGCGATTACGGTTGTTAGAACGCTCCTTGACCGTATTGACAGTCTCAAAGTGAACGTGAAAACGAATACGGAAGTACGGGATGTTCTCTACACTGACGAAGGCGTAAGTGGGGTAGAGTTAAAAGACGGCACCGTGATCAGCGCAGCCAACGTCATCATCGCCGTGGGAGGTAAATCCGTTCCTCATACGGGAAGTACGGGAGACGGTTATCCGTGGGCAAAAAAAGCAGGTCACACAGTGACCGAACTTTACCCGACTGAAGTGCCGATCACCTGCAATGACAAACTCATCAAAGAGAAAACACTTCAGGGTTTGTCGTTACGGGACATCGAGCTGAGTGTTATTGACCCTAAAAAGAAAAAGGCGATCGTTACGCACGATGGGGATATGATCTTTACCCATTTCGGGATATCCGGGCCGGCTGCTCTGCGCTGCAGCCAGTATGTAGTAAAAGCCCAAAAGAAACATAAAGGAAGCGACATCGCCCTTGAAGTCAACCTGTTCCCGGACAAACGGGCGGATGAAGTCATTGATGATGTTGAAGGTTTTGTAAACGCAGAGCCTAAAAAGGCTGTTAAAAACTCACTTACCGGCTGGGTTCCGGAACGAATGCTTACGGCTCTTTTTGAACTTGCTGAAGTCGATCCCCAGACTGTCCAGGCAAACCTGTCGAAAGAAAACACCCGAAAGCTGGCGACTCTCGCCCAGCATTTTCCCCTATCGGCAAACGGAACCCTTTCCATCGAAAAAGCGTTTGTTACCGGTGGTGGAGTGAGCGTTAAAGAGGTACAGCCGAAAAGGATGGAATCAAAGTTTAAGCACGGACTTTTCTTTTGTGGCGAAGTACTTGACCTTCACGGATACACCGGTGGTTACAACATTACTGTTGCCTTTTCCACAGGCTATACGGCCGGCCGGGCAGCTGCCATGAATCAGTGGAAACATTAAAGAAGTTGAAGTAAAAGATTAGTTTTAAACCTTTTGCTTCAACCTCGAAGGAATGAGCGGAGCCGCTGCCCTCTTACGAGTGGGTTTCTCGTGTTGGACGGGCAGCATACGGAGCCATTGCCAAATCTTAAGTGTCTTTTTGAGTCGCCCTCTGTGCCTTTTGAGAGACTTTCCTTTTTTATTGCAGCGTGCCTCCCGGGGAGAAAAATTCAAAATGAATCTGATTCTCTGACACACCCATTTCTTTTAGCATACCGTAAACAGCTTTCATGAAAGGCCCCGGTCCGCACAAGTAAATGTCGGCATCGGAATGTGTGATGTTTTCTTCCAAGAACGTACGATCAATAAATCCGGTGCCTTTTACAAACCGATCTTTATTTTTGTTATTTCCTTCCTCGTAGCAGACAGCATACTGAACGTTACCCATTCGTTCTGCCTCTTCCCCCAAATGGGTATGAAAAGCGTGTTCTGCAGGAGTTTTGGCTCCATGAAGGTAAGTGATCTCCCGCTCACTTCCTATACCGGTAAGTTGGTTGAACATGCTCATAAGCGGGGTCATGCCTACTCCTCCGCTGATAAAAACAACAGGACGATCAGAACGCTCATTAAGCATAAAATCTCCAGCAGGCGCGGTCAGGAGAACCGGGTCCCCTTCTTGTAATTCTTCATGCAGATAATTCGAAACCGTTCCATCGGGATGGACTCCGCTGCTCTCTTCTTTTTTCACACTGATACGTAAGTAATCCTTGCCTGGCGCATCAGAAAGACTGTACTGCCTCATTTGCTTATATTGACTGTTTTCAGGCTGCACCTGAACGGAAATGTACTGACCAGGATGAAAAGGAGGTATGTCTTTTCCATCAGCCGGTTTCAGATAGAAAGACGTAATTACACTGCTTTCGGGCTTCTTTTTGTATAAAGTAAATTCCCTGAAGCCTCTCCATCCCCCTGATGGTGCTTCCGCTTCTTTGTACATATCCTCTTCTACGCTGATAAAGACATCTGCGATGATTCCATATGCTTCTCCCCAGGCTGCTATAACTTCTTCCACTTCAGGAGAATCGCCAAGAACTTCTCTCATAGCTTCAAGCAAATACTTCCCTACAATCGGATAGTGCTCCGGCTTCACGTTGAGACTGCGATGCTTGTGGGCAATTTGTTTAACAGCGGGAAGAAGTTCCTCCAATCTGTCGATATGAACGGCTGCGGCAAAAAGCGTATTTGCCAGTGCCTGCGGCTGATCGCCTTTTCTTTGATGGGTTTGGTTGAAAATGTTAAGCAGTTCCGGATGTGCCTCAAACATGTTTTTATAAAAGGTACGGGTTACTTTTTCTCCGTGCTCTTTCAGCACCGGTGCAGATGCTTTTACGATCTCTTTGGATTGGGTACTCAATGTTTTTGTGCTCATTTGATTTCACCCTCGTTTTAAATAAGTATTTTAAATACATATTAATCATATCATCAAAACCTATATTTAGAATACATATTTAAAGAATGCCTTAAAGTTGTCACAAGTTGCTTTAGTCCGGGAAATTGTAAAAAGGATGTGTTATGCTAGCGTATAATGAATGAGCGGGAGTGAGCCGAATGCAATTAACAACCTACACCGACTACTCCTTACGTTTACTTCTATACCTCGCTGTACAGCCTGAGGAAGAATTATCGAGTGTGAAGGAAGTAGCTGGAATCTATAACATTTCTTATAACCACCTTACGAAAGTGACCTATAACCTGGGGAAACTGGGCATTTTAGAAACCGTAAAGGGCCGTTACGGAGGAATCCGCCTCGCTAAAAAACCAGAAGATATTAATATCGGTGACGTGGTGAGGAGAACGGAGGACAATCGCGGATTTGTTGAATGTTTTGACGAAGGTTCAAACAAATGCATTTTAACACCTGCCTGTAAACTAAAAGGAGTGTTAAAGGAAGCCCTCGAAGCTTACTTAAGTGTACTCGATCAGTACACCCTGAAAGACCTCACCCAAAATGAAAGTGTATTGCAGCAGTTGTTTGGCCTGCACACAAAATAAGAGAGTGTCCGGAAGACAATTGCTTCCCAAGGACACTCTCTTATTCCTTTTTAACGATCCGATGATGCTTTCTTTTCCGTACCTTTTGCAGACTTCTCTACAAACAGTGTAATCTTCGGGTCGCCGCCCTTCCCTTTATAAATCCGCTCAATATAATCCTCTGTAATGGCCCTGATTTCTTTGTGTAAAAACAGAACAGGAATAATGTTAAAGAAAACAACGAAAGCGAGTATTAAATCCAGGAATTGCCAGACAAACTGAAGTCCGCCAATCGCTCCGAGGTAAATCGCTCCAATGTAAACAAATCTCATCATTTTTGCAGCCTTGAGGCCGTATAGGTACTCGGCTTGTTTTTCACCGTAAAAGACAAGTACACCGATAGTTGTAAGAACAAAGAACAGAAGGAAAACAGCGATGAAGCTTCCCCCAAAGGCGTCTCCAAATACAGACCCCACTGCCACATTGATCATATTCGAAGCATCGTTCACATCTACATCCAGCCATGCTCCTGTTGAGAGCACAGCCAGTCCGGAAAACGTACAGAGTATAATCGTATCTACAAATACACTGAAGATTCCCCAGAGTGACTGCCTTGACGGGTGGTCGGTCTGGGCAGCCGAGTGAGCAATTGGCGCCGTACCGAGACCGGCTTCATTCGAATAAAGACCACGGGCAAGACCCCATCTGAGAGCCTGGGCAATACCAGCTCCCGCAAATCCGCCGGCAGCCGAGATCGGTGTAAAGGCATGAACAAAGATCAGGCTGAACACATTAGGAAGTTCGGTAACGTTCACGATAAGAATAATGGAACAAACGAGAATATACGTGAGAACCATAAATGGTACGACCTTGTCCGTTACTTTTCCAATCCTTTTTATGCCGCCAAGGACGATGAGGGCTACCATAATGGTAATGGCAATACCCGAGATGGAAGTAGACCATCCGAATGCCCCTTCCACTTGTGTAGAAATGGAGTTTGACTGAACCATAATACTTGGAATAATAACGATCATGAGTGAAAAAGCGAACAGAGCGGCGACTTTATTCCAGCCCAGTGCTTTTCGTATGTAATATTGAGGTCCACCGACCCAAGTCCCGTCTTTGCTTACTTCGCGGTATTTTAAACCGAGAACAATTTCAGAGTACTTGGTTGCCATCCCGATGAGAGCCACCATCCACATCCAAAATAATGCACCTGGTCCACCAAGGGCTATTGCTACAGGAACACCGACAATGTTCGTTGCACCAGCAGTAGAAGCAAGGGCCGAGGTGAAAGCCTGGAACGGCGTAATCGTTCCCTTTTCATCGGGTTTTTTAAAGATCTGGCCGATCGTCTGCTTTAAGACATGGCCAAAAAAGCGAAACTGGAAGAACTTAAGGCGGACCGTAAGAAAGATTCCCCCGGTGATCAAAATAATGGATAACAAATATGTCCACAGAAAATCGGAAATTGACGCCACCCACATTTCGGTTGCCTCCAGCATCATTACCAGCCCCGTTTCATCTTTTATTCTTGTGTGATTTGAATAAATATCCCTTTCCCCTGAACAAAACAGACAAACCTAAACCTTCAAAAATTAGTAAATTAACACTAGTCCTCCCAGTTACACAATTTTACACAAAATCGTGCGGGGACAGACCCCCCTCCAACATGAAAAAGCTCCGGCACGGGGAGCGCCGAAGCTTTTGTGTGCTTGTTAATTTGCTACGATGTTTACGAGCTTGCCTGGAACAGCAATGACTTTTCTCACCGTTTTCCCTTCGACATCTTCTTTTACTTTGTCGAGGGCAAGTGCTTCTTTTTCCATTTGTTCACGATCGGCATCTTTTGCAATAACCATTTTTCCGCGAAGCTTTCCGTTTACCTGAACAACGATTTCTACTTCGTCTTCCACAAGCTTGCTTTCATCAAATGCCGGCCACGCTTCATACGTGATTGTTCCTTGGTGTCCAAGCTTTTCCCACAGCTCTTCACTTACGTGCGGGGCAATTGGAGAAAGCATTTTCACAAAGCCTTCCATGTATGCTTTAGGAAGTTTATCCTGCTTATAAGCATCGTTGATGAACACCATCATTTGAGAAATGGCTGTATTAAAGCGAAGACCTTCACAATCCTCAGTCACTTTCTTCACCGTCTGGTGATACGTACGTGTAAGGGAGCTGTCAGCTTCGTTCATATCACCGATTGCCGGATTCAATTCTCCACTGTCTGTGACCATTAAGCGCCATACACGGTCAAGGAAGCGTCTTGCGCCGTCAAGACCGGTTGTGCTCCATGCGATGGAAGCATCCAGTGGACCCATAAACATTTCGTACAGACGAAGGGTGTCAGCGCCGTGGGATTCCACAATTTCATCCGGATTGACTACGTTCCCTTTAGACTTACTCATCTTCTCGTTGTTCTCCCCAAGAATCATTCCTTGGTTATAAAGCTTCTGGAACGGCTCTTTCGTAGGTACAACGCCGATGTCGTACAGGAACTTGTGCCAGAAACGTGCGTAAAGAAGATGAAGTACGGCATGCTCGGCACCACCGATATACATATCAACCGGAAGCCAGTGCTCAAGCTTCTCCGGGTCTGCCAGCTGCTCTTCGTTGTCCGGGTCAATGTAACGCAGGTAGTACCAGCAGCTTCCTGCCCACTGTGGCATCGTGTTTGTTTCACGACGGCCTTTTTTACCCGTTTCAGCATCTGTTACATATAACCAGTCTTCTGCGTTGGCAAGAGGTGATTCTCCAGTACCTGAAGACTTGAACTCTTCCATTTCAGGCAAAGTAAGGGGAAGTTCAGATTCAGGGACGGCTTTCATTGTCCCGTCTTCAAAATGAATAATCGGGATCGGCTCTCCCCAGTATCGCTGACGGCTGAATAACCAGTCACGAAGACGGTACGTAACTTTCTTTTCACCTTTCCCGTTGTCACTGAGCCAGTCAATCATTTTTGTTATCGCTTCTTCGTTATGAAGCCCGTTCAGGAAGTCTGAATTCACGTGGGAACCGTCCCCGGCATAAGCTTCCTTCCCGATGTCTCCCCCTTCTACGACTTCAACAATCGGAAGGTCGAACGTTTTCGCAAACTCATAGTCACGTTCGTCGTGCCCTGGTACTGCCATAACTGCTCCTGTTCCGTAGCTGGCAAGAACATAGTCTGCAATCCAGATCGGTAGCTTTTCACCGGATACCGGATGAACAGCGTAAGCACCGGTAAATACACCGGTCTTCTCTTTGGCAAGCTCCGTACGCTCAAGGTCACTCTTTGTTCCTACTTCGCGCTGATAGCTTTCTATAGCTTCCTTCTGCTCATCAGTGACGATCTGGCTGACAAGTTTATGCTCAGGTGCCAGCACAACGTACGTTGCACCGAAAAGCGTATCAGGACGGGTTGTAAAAACGGTAATCTTTTCGTCAGATCCGTCGATGTCATAATGCACATCAGCACCTTCTGAACGTCCGATCCAGTTACGTTGCATATCTTTTAAGCTTTCAGGCCAGTCAAGGTCTTCAAGGTCTTCAAGAAGGCGGTCTGCATAAGCCGTGATTCTAAGCATCCACTGCTTCATCGGACGGCGTTCAACCGGATGTCCGCCACGCTCACTTACACCGTCAATGACCTCTTCATTGGCAAGAACGGTACCAAGTGCCGGACACCAGTTCACCGCGACTTCATCAATGTATGCAAGGCCTTTTTCGTAAAGCTTGATAAAAATCCACTGCGTCCATTTATAATATTTTTCATCTACAGTATTTACTTCACGATCCCAGTCGTAGGAAAAGCCAAGAGCTTTAATCTGACGGCGGAACGTGTCAATGTTGGCAAGCGTAAACTCACGAGGGTGGTTACCCGTGTCGAGTGCGTACTGCTCTGCCGGAAGTCCAAAAGCGTCCCAGCCCATTGGATGAAGGACGTTGTACCCTTGCATTCTTTTCATTCTCGATAAAATATCTGTAGCAGTATAGCCTTCCGGATGTCCTACATGAAGGCCGGCTCCCGATGGATACGGAAACATATCAAGAGCATAAAACTTCTCTTTTCCGATCTCGTCTTCAGTTTTGAATGTTTTTTCCTGTTCCCAGTACTTTTGCCACTTTGGTTCGATGTCTTTATGATTAAAAGCCACGGTGACAACCTCCTCGTTTGATATAATTCTGTGTACCTGACGCCCGTTCGGCAGTTTTTTAGTGAATACAAAAAACCTCCCATCCCTGGCGCAATTGCAGGGACGAGAGGTTGGATCCAACTTCCCGCGTTACCACCCATGATTAGTACATGTGTACTCACTTCATTTGACCTGTAACGTAGGCAATCCGGAATAAGCTCACACAAGGTTCGCAAATTCAACTCAAAGGCGAGTTCATGAATGGCACGGTTGACTTGCAGCGACCGTCAACTCTCTTTAAACGTGCTCGATTCATTACTGCTCCTCGTCATCGTCAGTTAAACATATATACTTGTTATTCTATGAACTCCCGCCCCATGTGTCAAGGCTGTTTATCTAGAGGATACACGATAATCACAGATTTTAAACGATTTTATGGAAAATTATGAAGCAGACGATTCCATGTTCCGCTGACCGACTTCTTTTTCCTTAAGACCGCGGTCATACAGGGCAGTGGTCACAAAGCTGATGAGAAACAACACAACAAGAACATAGAAGAGAACGCTCATGCCGAACAAGTCCGCCATGACGCCTCCAAAAAAGGGCCCGATCAGCCGACCTCCGGTTCCGATACTGTTTACGATTCCTTGATAGAAGCCGGCTTTCCCTTCCGGAGCAAGCTGGTGGGCAATTGTAGGAACTGCCGGCCAGACGAACATTTCACCAAACGTTAAAATGACCATGGCCACAATAAAGGCGGTAAATACATCTGCCTGAGATAACACAACATAGGCGACCATGAAAATAACGAGCCCTACATAAATCTGTGCCTTAAGAGAATGAACCCATTTCTCAATAAAGTACTTGATCAAGGGCTGGCAGAACACAATTATCGCCCCGTTAATCGTCCACAAGATGCTGTAGTGGGTTAATGGTATACCGAGATTCTGTATATGTACACTGATGGTGGTCTGCCACTGGACATAAGCAACCCAGCAAATGAGAAAACCGGCGCACAAAATCAGCAGCGCTTTAAACCGTTTCTTATTTTCTACTTCCTGCCCCTGTTCGAATACGTTCGTCGTCTGAGCCTGCCCGCTGTCCGCCTGCAGACGCCTGAAGAACAGCAATGCGAGAACAAAAAATCCGAGATACATAAGACCGTTGCCGAGAAATACGAGATCAAAACGGTAGCTTGCCAAAAGACCGCCCGATGCTGCGCCTACTGAAACACCGACGTTCTGCGCTACATACATAGCGTTAAAAGGACGCCTGCCACCTTCCGGCCAGACCGCTCCTGCCATGGCATACATGGCAGGAATGATCACACCGGCGCCGAAGCCAAGACCGAGCATCAGCACTACATACTGATAAAAATCATTAAAAAGAGCAAGCGTAAACGCACTTGCCATCGTAATGAGAACCCCGAGCATAATTGTTTTGTAACCGCCGATCCGGTCAAACAGCTTACCGCCTATTAAATTACCGATAACCCCCATGACCGCATTTCCCATTATGACAATACCGGCCACAGACAACGATTTTCCCAGTTCCATATGAATGTAGATTGTGTTTAAAGGCCATAAAAAAGATGCCCCCGTAACGTTAATCGCCATTCCGATTACGAGGAGCCAGACCGCCTTTGGCATGGGGGTCCCCCCTTACTATGAGGCCACTGAAAAAGTACAAACCAACTTTTTCACTGCCTTTATTTAAGTGGCAATGGCTCCATTCGGTTGCGCGCCTGTTACGAGAAACCCACTCATAACAGGCTTTTATAAAATGCAACCGTTCCGCTCATTGCTTAGAAGGCACTAAAAAAAGTTAAAGACCGAACTTTTTCAGTGCCTTCACTATTTCGAATATCTAAATAAATTGTAGAGCAGGAATGTAAATAAAGCAACGATCTTTTTACTCAATTTGTAAATCCCCCTCCCCTGCACCCCGGCCTGTATATATGGTAGGATTACTACTAGAAAAATCTCCACTGGAGGCTGATAACATGATCGATTTACGAAGTGATACAGTAACGAGACCGACTCCCGGGATGCGTCAGGCTATGGCCGATGCCCTCGTCGGTGATGATGTATATGAAGAAGACCCTGCGGTTAATGAACTGGAAGCCTACTGCGCCAGGCTGACAGGAAAAGAGGCGGCCCTTTTCGTTACCAGCGGCACCCAGGGTAATCAGGTAGCTGTATTAACCCATATGCGGCAGGGAGAAGAAATAATCATGGACGACCGCGCCCACGTCTTTCTTTATGAAGGTGGCGCAACTGCCGCTCTTGCCGGCGTTCAGTCCAGAACTCTCCCCAGTGAAAAAGGACAGATTGCCATTGACGATATCGCCGCCGCCGTAAGGATGAGTGATGTTCATTTTCCAGATACAGGTCTTATCTGGCTTGAAAATACCCACAATAAAAGCGGAGGATCTGTTCTTTCCCCTGATTACATGGCAAAGGTAGCGGATCTTGCAAAAGAACATCAGATTCCGGTTCATATGGACGGCGCCCGTTTATTTAATGCCTCAGTTGCAACAGGAATCCCCGTAAGTGAGATTGCAAAGCATACGACCACCGTACAATTCTGTCTGTCCAAAGGACTCGGTGCCCCCGTCGGTTCAATTCTTGCGGGAGACAGAGCTTTTATTGAGAGGGCGAGAAAATGGCGAAAACGCCTGGGCGGCGGATTAAGACAGGCCGGTGTCCTTGCTGCCCCTGCTCTTCTTGCACTAAAGAATGGCTTTAATTTTATAGAGACCGACCACGATCACGCGAAACAACTGGCCCGGGCTGTTTCTGAGCTCGACGGTTTTTATATTGAGAATACTGTAGAAACAAACATGGTTCTTGTGAATACGAAAGAAACGGGCAAAACGAGTGAAGACTGGGTGGCTGAGATGAAGCGCCAGGGCGTACTTGCCGTTCCCTACGGCCCATATACAATCCGGCTTACCACTCACCGCGACCTTGACCAGACAGCGATTAAAGATGCGATATCAGGAATCACAAAAGCCCGGCATCAGTTGAAAGGATGAACAGACGGTGACAAACGAAACACCTCTCCTGTATGGAGATAAACGATACTACACATGGAACCACCACCTGCGTCAGGAGTTTGGGGAAAAAATCTTCAAAGTACCTCTGGATGCCGGATTTGACTGCCCCAACCGTGATGGAAACGTGGCAAGCGGAGGATGTACCTTCTGCAGCGAACGGGGCTCCGGTGACTTTGCCGGAGACCGTAAAGACGACTTGGTCACGCAGTTTACTACAATCAAAGAACGTATGCATACGAAGTGGAAAAGCGGAAAGTACATCGGGTACTTCCAGGCATACACCAATACGTATGCACCAGTAGAAGAACTCCGGGAAATGTATGAAGTTATCCTGGAGCAGGAAGGTGTCGTCGGCCTCGCCATCGCCACCCGGCCGGACTGTCTTCCCGATGATGTGGTGGAGTATCTCGCAGAACTTAATGAGAGAACCTATCTGTGGGTTGAACTCGGTCTTCAAACAGCTCACGACCGGACAGGCTTGCTCATTAACCGTGCACACGATTTCCAATGTTATGTAGACGGTGTGAATAAACTGCGAAAACACGGCATCCGTGTATGCTCCCACATTATTAACGGGCTCCCTCTGGAAAACTACGACATGATGATTGATACAGCCAGAGAAGTAGCCAAGCTGGACGTTCAAGGGATAAAAATTCACTTACTGCATCTGCTGAAACGCACACCTATGGTAAAACAATACGAAAAAGGCATGGTAGAGTTTATGAGTCTCGAAGAATACATCTCCCTCGTGTGCGACCAGCTTGAAGTCATCCCTCCAAGTATGATCGTTCACCGCTTAACGGGGGACGGACCGTCAGAACTCATGATCGGACCGATGTGGAGTCTGAATAAATGGGCAGTTCTGAATGGCATAGATTCAGAGATGAAGCGGAGGAACAGCTGGCAGGGGAAATACTACAAGGAGGCGGTTGTAAAATGAAAACGTTAGAAGGCGTTCTTCCCTTTACACGCCTCCTTCTGGAAAAAGCGGTTCCCGACGGGGGGACAGCAGTCGATGCTACAGCAGGAAACGGTCACGATACTCTTTTTCTCGCCAAGCTTGTGGGCGAAACAGGCCGCGTTTTCAGTTTTGATATTCAGGACGCAGCCATCGATTCAACCGGGAAGCGTCTTAAAGCAGCCACAAAGCTAAACCTTAAAGACAGGGTCAGCCTGATAAAAGACAGTCACGAGCACGTGTTGAACTATCTGGGAGAGCCAGCCCTCGTCCATGGTGCTGTTTTTAACCTCGGCTACCTTCCGGGAAGTGATAAATCGGTGACCACCACCCCTTCGTCAACAATCCGTGCAGTTGAAAATCTCTTTTCTGCCCTGGCTCCCGGAGGTGTTATTATCCTCGTCGTCTATCACGGACATGAGGAGGGTAAAATAGAACGTGATGCTCTTCTTGACTATGTTCGCGCCATTCCACAGGAAGAAGCACACGTTCTTGAATACCGGTTTACCAACCAGCGAAACAACCCGCCGTTTATTGTGGCTATTGAAAAAAGAGCTTGATCAAGTCGATGAATAACTTGTGCAAGTCAATGAACAATTTTCAAAGTCGGTCAATAAAACGGACAACTCTATGGACAATTTCATAGTCAATCAAGAACCGCCACAAGTCGATGAATAAACTTCAATCAACGTAAAAAGCAAGCATCCACCAGGGATGCTTGCTTTTTTACCCTAAAATCATAAGCAACAATGTGAGCGTCACTACGCTCAAAATAGTAGAGATAAATGTAACACCGGACACGAGTTTCGGTTTTGCATCAAACTGAACCGCATAAATCACAATGGTCGCAGCTGAAGGCATGGCAGCAGAAACAATCAGTACTTTAGCAAGAAGCGGGTCCATTGGCATGAGAAACGTAATTCCCCACGCAATCAGGGGAGAAATAAACAGTCGGACAATGACCCCGTAGCTGATTTTCCCCCACTCAAAGTTCCCCCACTTAATGTTTGCCAGCTGCATACCCAGAATAATCATTACCGTCGGAATCGTTGCGGCAGAAATAATGTCAATAGTCTGCATCCCATTTTCCGGGATCTGAAGGTCCATCCCTTTCAAAATCACTGCTGCAACAACAGCATAGGTAGCAGGCATCCGAAACACTGCAGTGAGAGCCGTCTTCATCCCTGTCCCGCCCCGGGCAGCGTAATAAACGCCAAAAAAGTTCATAATGATCGATTGAAAAACGAGAAACGAAACCGCATAAGCAAAGCCTGCTTCCCCATATGCAAATAGAATAATAGGCGCTCCGTAATTCCCCGCATTCATAAAGGCGGTTGAGAGGATAAGTCCACTCTCCAGTGAAGAAGAATATTTCATCAGCCGTGCATAAATTTTATTCAGAATAATCAGTGCAAATAACAAAGCCATGGAAAACACAACCATGTACACATACTGCATGTCCACATCCGCTTCGTAGAACGTCTTAAAAACCAAAGCCGGTGTCATCACGTAGATGGCTACGGTCGACAACGGCCTGATATCAAGCTTCTGCCACTTTTGTACGGCAAAGCCAATGGCAAACACACAGATTACAGGTAATACGACGGAGAAAAATATCGTCAACCTCTACCCATTCCAATCCCTCATTTCAGTTACGTGTTGTTTTTTGCCGGTACATCCAGTTGTTCATGTAAAAAAACAAGCTCTCCATTCCGCCGTGTTTAAGGATCTGCCTGCTTTTTTGACGGAAAATCCGGTCTTTTTTCACCTTATCATCGGCCAGGTAAATGGCGATAAGGCCTTTTCTGATAAAACGATGAAATTGCTCATCCGGGAGAAATTCAATGCCGTTTCCCGCCTGCCGGTAAAATTCACCGAGGCGGCTTATCATTTCACTCTCGCTCTCGTAATAGCTGCAAAAGTTCAGATCCCCTTCCTGTTCATCTTCTTCCTGATCAATATAGTAATCAAGCATGATATGAAGCCCCTGCATCCACGGGAAGTAACCTTCCTTAATGTGCTCCACCTCAACAGGAGTTAATTGTCTGTTCCCCGCCGCATAGGAGGTTAAGCAAAATATGCCGAGAGTCGATCCTGCACAGGCAGAAAACTCATACCAGCTCATTTCCGGGACTGTACTGCGGTGACTCGCAAACCACGCCTCCAGCCGTGGTACACGCTCAGCCGGTGTCACGTGCTTGTGCACCTGCAAATCTCTATATAAAGAAGCAAGTTCAACATTCGCCATTTTAACAGCATGATAGGCCGGAAATGTCAGTGCTGCTTCCTGACATGTTCTAACCAGGGATTCAAGATAACCCCCGTCCTCTTTCTCCTTTCGAAAACGGTAGTAATCCCGAGGTTTTGCTCCCGGTGTCAGGGCATCAGGCATACTTTCATGAAGTGCTGCAAAGTCCTCAGGGTCCAAAGACGTACTCCGGTCACATAAATTATCAAGATAGTCACTGATCAACTGATAGGCTACAATAAAACGGATTGCTTCTACCCTGTTATTACCGGCAAGAAGTCCGTAAACAGCGCCTCCTTTACAATGAAACGCCTTTTCATCAATTCCCATCAAAGCCTGAGACCTTAATTCCGGATCCGGAATTCCTTCTGAGAACTCCCTCCACTCCTTCAGTTGTTCTCTCACAACCGGAAGTACTTTCGTATAAACCTGATACAACAGTGTCCATGAACGGGTTGGTACTGTCACAGCTATCCCTCCAATTTTACTTTTGTTATCTATAACATGTGCAAACGAACAGTTACAAATGCCAGCATATGGAGAAAAACATCTTCTTTTCCAGGTTCATTCAATACTTCATGATAAAAGTCAGACCATTCCCGATAAGCTTTATCTTCAATATCCAGTTTATTGAACCAACGCTTTACTTCTTCTTTATTCACGATCAGGTCTTCTCCCCCCTGCATCACAAAAAGAGGTAGGTTGGGAAATGCAGCAGATCCGTCATGGGCACGCTTAATTGCTTTTACCAGCTCTGCATAATAGCGGGCGCTTACATTCTTAACAAGCATGGCATCCTTCAAATCTCTCTCTCGCATCCACTCATCCCGCGTCCCCGATCCCGGTGCCAGCCCGGAAGGAAGAGAAACAGTCGGCAACAAACGGGTAAGAGATTTTGAAATGGCCCTTTTATACAAAGGTGGAATGTTGGCCAGGCCGAGACAAGGGGAGGATAAAACAAGTATATCCGGTCTCAGGGAAGACGTCACTTCCTTTTGAACAAGAATGGAAATAAGCCCTCCCATACTGTGTCCAAGCTGAATGACGGGCAGATCATACTTTTTGGCTTCTTTCATCCATGGAATAACCGCCTTAAAATAATCATCAAAGCTGTTTACATGTCCGCGTCTTCCGGTGGTCGTCCCCTGTCCGGGAAGGTCACCCATAATTACATGGTACCCGAAGTCATTAAGCCGCCGGACAACCCATTCGTAGCGCACATGGTATTCCCCTGCTCCATGAACAACCACGAATACGCCTTTTGCCTCTTTATCCTTCACTTCCCATTTCCACATCGTGTTTCACCCTTTCTTACTTACTATTATATTCCCCTTTAGGCTCCTCAGGCGTCAAGCATCACCTCTTTTATTCTGGTAAAATGAAAGCATATTCAAAAGTGAAGGCACTGAAAAAGTTGGGCTGTACTTTTTCAGTAGCCTCAAAAATTGAGAGGAGTCTGAATGATGAAAATCTATCCTTATAAAAATCATACACCTGTTATTGACGAGTCTGTTTTTCTAGCCGACGGTGTCGTTATCACCGGTGATGTTCATGTAAAAAAAGACGCAAGCATCTGGTTTAATACTGTAATCCGGGGAGACGTAGCCCCCACTTACATCGGCGAAGGCGTAAACATCCAGGATAACAGTACCCTTCACCAGAGTCCGGATAACCCTCTTGTACTGGAGGACGGCGTGACTGTCGGGCACCAGTGTATTTTACATAGCTGCACAGTTAAAAAAGAAGCCCTGATTGGGATGGGTGCAACCATTCTGGACCGGGCGGAAATTGGAGAAGGGGCATTCGTCGGTGCCGGCAGCCTCGTACCTCCGGGTAAAAAAATCCCTCCCGGCACCCTGGCTCTCGGAAGTCCCGCAAAGGTTGTACGTGAGCTGACAGAAGAAGACATAAAGGATATGGCCCGGATCCGCCGGGAATATGTAGAGAAAGGCCGGTATTACAAAGGTGTAATGAAAGGTGCGAAGTAGGAGTCATTCTTTGTATTAATGAGTTCCGGTGTTGGATTGTTTGAGGAATTCCTGACTTTTTTCAGAAATTGCATTGCCTGTCCCGATTCAGGAATCCTCCCTGGCGAACAGGATGCAAAAGGGCGTTCAGCCTCCTTTTGCATCCTGTTCTTTTTTCTTAGCAAAACCTTCACACTTCCCTTACTCTATCTTAATATTTTCCTACTATGTTTGAAGTAAAGACAATTACAGGGAGGAATTGCGTTGGTAAAATCTTTGGAGTGGATTTTTTTAACTGACCGGATGCTCTTTAAAGCCATCAACCGTTGCAAAGAGACGACTCCGTATCACATGAGTATGGGACTTCTCACTCATCTGGGCGGAGCAGTGATGACTGTCACAATCGCACTCCTGCTGTTAATCGTATCTTCTCCGGCATGGAAAGGTGCGGCCATTCAATCTGCTCTGGCCCTTATCATTAGTCACCTCATTGTTACAGCTTTGAAAAAAGGCTTTAAACGGGCACGGCCGTATCTTGTGGTTGGGAATTCATATGTCATTCGCAACCCTTTGCAGGATTCGTCCTTCCCTTCCGGACACACAACCGCCATCTTCAGTTTGGTCACACCGTATATGTTCTATTTTCCCGGACTGATTTTGATTTTGCTCCCCCTCGCTTTGATTGTCGCTATTTCAAGAATATCAATCGGGCTTCACTATCCTTCCGATGTGATAGCCGGTGCTGCCCTGGGTGTTGGCACAGCCTTTGTTTTTTATCAGCTGTGGATGGTCTTTTGGATTTGAAATGAGAATGGAGGATATCAGAAAATGAAAATCGCATTATTTACCGACACATTCACACCACAGGTTAACGGCGTTGCCAAGACACTCCAGCGGCTTGTTCAATACTTCGAACGGCATCAGATTCAGCATGAAGTCTTTGTGCCTGAAAGTGTAAAGAAAGAGCCCCTTTTTAACGGGAATATTCACCGATTTGCAAGTCTGCCTTTCTTTTTATATCCGGAATGCCGCCTTGCCTTTCCAAACCTCATCACAATCAATCAGCAGCTCCATGCCTTCAGTCCCGACCTCATCCACATTGCCACTCCGTTTAACATGGGCCTTTGCGGACTGCGCTATGCCAGGAAAAATGCAGTCCCCTTCGTTGCCTCCTATCATACTCACTTTGACTACTACCTCGACTATTACAAGCTTGGGTTTGTGATGCCCTGGATATGGCGTTACCAGCTCTGGTTTCATGAAGATGCGAAAAAAATCTTCGTCCCCTCCAGAGAAACGAGGAATCACCTTCAGAGAAAAGGATTTGAACACCTTGAACTCTGGCCGCGGGGCGTAGACTGCGACCGTTTTACCCCAGATAAAAATACAGGATCTTTCCGGGAAAGATTTAAGATCACAAAAAAGAACATTCTTCTTTACGTGGGTCGGGTAGCACCGGAAAAAGACGTGGATGTGCTGAGCCAAATGATTGATCAGATGAACCCCTTATTAAAATCCGACACCCAGTGGGTAGTCGTCGGTGAAGGTCCGATGCTTGATGAAATGAAGAAGCGTCATCCAAATGATATTTTATTTACCGGCTACCTGGACGGAGATTCACTGGCTGAAGCCTATGCCACAGCGGATCTTTTTGTCTTTCCATCATCCTCCGAAACGTTTGGTAATGTCGTCCTGGAGTCTCTCGCTTCCGGAACACCGGCAATTGTGGCAAAAGCCGGCGGGGTTCAGGAGATTGTCCAGCATAATGTGACGGGACGCATATGCGAAGTGAAGAATGTCCGCTCTTTTTCAGAAACAACGGAACAGCTTCTCCTGTCACCTGCCACCCGCCAGCTCATGGGTACGCGTGCCAGAACCTACGCCCGCTCCCAGTCGTGGGACGGTATTTTCTCAAATCTAGTTGCACATTACGAAGAAGCAACTTATAGGAAAACGAAGCAGAAGCTGGCTTGAGTGTTCCTTCGAGAGGGCGAATGGTGTCGAACGGTCGATATATCCTCTTTAAAGGTCGATAAATGACCAATAAGCTCGATAAAATTCAAATAGTGGTCGATAAATCAGGCTAGTCCGCCATCTGCTTAGCTTTTCCTAAATGCCAAAAACCCCCGATGAGCCCATCGCTCATCGGGGGTTTTTGCTATACCGTTTTACTTTCCTTCTTTAGCAAAAGCCTGTTCTTTCAGTGTTTCAGCTTTATCTGTACGCTCCCATGGAAGATCTACGTCGGTACGTCCAAAGTGTCCGTATGCAGCTGTCTGCTTGTATATTGGACGGCGCAGATCAAGCATTTTAATAATGCCTGCAGGTCGAAGGTCGAAGTTTTCACGGATCACGTCAACCATCACATCTTCGCTTACTTTTCCAGTATCGAATGTATCAATGGCAATGGATACCGGCTGTGCTACACCAATGGCATAAGCAAGCTGAACTTCACAGCGGTCAGCAAGGCCTGCAGCAACAAGGTTCTTCGCTACGTAACGAGCAGCATATGCCGCAGAGCGGTCTACTTTTGTTGCATCCTTACCTGAGAATGCTCCACCACCGTGGCGGGCATATCCTCCGTACGTATCAACAATGATCTTACGTCCTGTAAGACCAGCGTCCCCTTGAGGACCGCCGATTACGAAACGGCCGGTCGGGTTAATAAAGTACTTCGTTTTTTCATCGATCAGGTTTTCCGGAACGACCGGAGCAATGACATGCTTCTTCAGGTCTTCTTTGATTGTATCAAGGGTTACTTCCGGGTGGTGCTGAGTGGAAATAACGATCGTATCAATGTGTGCCGGCTGTCCGTTTTCATCATACTCCACTGTTACCTGTGTTTTTCCGTCCGGGCGCAGGTACGATAACGTACCATCTTTACGTACTTCACTCAGGCGGCGGGATAATTTATGGGACAAAGAAATCGGAAGAGGCATAAGCTCCGGAGTCTGGTTATCAGCATAGCCGAACATTAACCCCTGGTCTCCTGCACCGATCGCTTCAATTTCATTGTCGGACATTTGTCCTTCACGGGCTTCCAGTGCCTGGTCAACCCCCTGGGCAATGTCAGCACTCTGCTCGTCAATGGACGTAAGAACCGCACATGTTTCGTAGTCAAAGCCGTATTTTGCACGAGTGTAACCGATCTCTTTGACCGTTTCACGTACGACTTTCGGAATATCAACATATGTGGAAGTAGAGATCTCCCCAGCTACAAGAACAAGACCTGTATTCACCGAAGTCTCACATGCTACTCGTGCGTTTGGGTCACTCTTCATAATTTCATCTAATATGGCATCGGAAATCTGGTCACAAATTTTGTCCGGATGTCCTTCTGTTACTGATTCTGATGTAAATAAACGTCTTCTTTTCTCTGCCACTGCATGTACCTCCTCGACCTATTTCAATAATAGGATATGTGTATTGTAGTGACGGTACTCATTCTCCCGGCAGAATACTCAGATCCATTCATGATCCAAGCTGACTCAAAGTCACTAAAAAAACCTTTTCCCGATCGAGGAAAAGGTTTGATCCATTCGCCTTTACCCTCTTATCTTCAAGACACAAGTCTTGCAGGTTAGCACCGTTCACCAGTATGTAGTCAGGTGGTGATGGTTGCTGGGCTTCTTCGGGCCTGTCCCTCCGCCAACTCGGGATAAGAGTATCCGTTCGTATGCCATAATAACCGATTTGCCTGACACTGTCAACAAAACTTCTTTACATACACATTGGAAATCAGCGGAATCTGCAGGCAACTCATTTCCCCGCCTACATACAATAGTAAGCCAAGATCAAATACTCTTTCCCTTCTTTATTATAAGCACATGAAACATGACCTTAATTTTAAAAAAACAGCACGTTTTCTTTATAAATAGTATAGACTATTAAAATCAATGTGTTATACTAATTACAACATAATGACTCATAATTACGTTTAAACATAACGTCTAATTAAGAAAGGTTTGGTGTGAAGATGAGTACACTTCAGTTTGAAACAGAATTAGAGCGCATCATTAAAGGACATCACGTTTATAAGGACCTCCCTGCTGCACGTTTAATGGAGAAAGCGCTTGAGCGTAATGAAGGATTAATTACGGCTACTGGTGCCTTCAGGGCAACCACTGGTAAATATACAGGCCGCTCGCCAAAAGATAAATTTATCGTAAGTGAACGTTCTGTACAGGACAAAGTGGACTGGGGTCCTGTAAACCAGCCTATTCAATCAGACGTTTTTGAAAGCCTTTACGTAAAAGTTCTTGACTACCTCGGACAGAAAGATGAACTTTTCGTCCGCGATGCCTACGCAGGTGCCGATAAACAGTACCGTCTGCCAATCCGTATTGTAAATGAATTTGCCTGGCATAACCTTTTCGCCAAGCAGCTGTTTATCCGCCCTGAAAAAAACGAACTGGAGAACTTCATTCCTGAGTTCACTATCGTTTCTGCTCCCGGATTTAAAGCCGATCCGGAGGTGGATGGGACAAATTCCGAAACGTTTATTATCGTCTCTTTTGAAAAACGAACCGTTCTTATCGGTGGTACGGAGTATGCAGGAGAGATGAAGAAATCCATCTTCTCCATTATGAACTACCTGCTGCCTGAAAAGGATATCTTCTCCATGCACTGCTCGGCAAACGTCGGACGCGAAGGCGATGTGGCTCTTTTCTTCGGACTTTCCGGAACGGGTAAAACAACACTCTCAGCAGACACGAATCGCAATTTGATCGGGGATGATGAGCACGGATGGTCTCCTAACGGGGTCTTTAACATCGAAGGCGGCTGCTATGCCAAGTGCGTGAATTTGAGCGAGGAAAAAGAACCGCAGATCTTTAATGCAATCCGTTTTGGTTCTGTTCTTGAAAACGTTGTGGTTGATGACGATTCAAGAGAACCGGACTACGATGATGTCTCATATACAGAAAACACACGGGCGGCATACCCTCTTGAAGCCATTCCAAATGCGATGGTTCCAAGCGTTGCGAGTCACCCGAATACGATTATTTTCCTGACCGCTGATGCCTTTGGCGTCCTGCCGCCGATCAGCAAGCTTACGAAGGAACAGGCAATGTATCATTTCCTGTCCGGTTATACGAGTAAGCTGGCTGGAACAGAACGGGGAATTACAGAGCCTACGGCAACGTTCTCTACCTGCTTCGGTGCACCATTTCTCCCACTGCCGGCGAACCGTTACGCCGAAATGCTCGGTGATCGGATTAACCAGCATGACGTAGAGGTTTACCTCGTTAACACCGGCTGGTCAGGGGGGCCTTATGGTATTGGAGAACGTATGAACCTGCCGTACACAAGGGCAATGGTTCAGGCTGCACTTCAGGGAGAACTGGCCAGTGTGGAAACAGAAACCGATCCTCACTTCGGTCTTCACATCCCTACTCACTGCCCGGGAGTTCCTGATGATGTCTTGATTCCACGCCGCACATGGATGGATAAAGACGCCTATGACCGCAAAGCACAGGAACTGGCAGCTAAATTTGAGTCCAACTTTACAAAGTTTGATGACGTGAGCGATGAGATCCGTAACGCAGGACCAAAGACAAAGTAATCTGATTAGAAACCGCCCGGGGGCATACCCAGGCGGTTTTTTTATTGGCGAACGTATTTTTTGGAAAACTTGTCCATACTATTTATTAATCACATCGAAAAGGAGCATTAACCGTGAAACCTGCAAAAGAACCAAAGTTTACAGGCCATGTACAGGAAGCGTTTAAAGGACTTTTTCTCGGACTGGCCATGATGCTCATCGTTTTTTTACTGCTTCATTTTGTCTTTGGTATTGAAGCCTTTCAAAAGTAATACACAGACCGCTTTCTCTTATGGAAAAGCGGTTTTTTTCTGCTTCTGTCAAAATGTTTACTCCACTTTCCCTCTCACTCACACCCGGGCACCTCCGTACATACACTATCCCATCAGCGAATACCCATTTTTATTTTAGGAGGACCAATAGATGAGTGTGTGGAAAAAAACGAGTTTGCTTTTATTATCCATGCTGCTTTTAGCTTCAATTGCGGCATGTTCGTGGGGGAAATCAGACAAAGTACGGGTAGCCGAAGTGACCCGGTCGATCTTTTACGCGCCGCAGTATGTCGCTATTTCCGAAGGCTTTTTTGAAGAAGAGGGTCTCGAGGTTGACTTAACCACAACGTGGGGCGGTGACCAGACGATGACAACCCTTCTCTCCGACGGAGCCGATATCGCCCTTGTAGGGGCAGAAACATCAATATATGTTTACGCCCAGGGCGCCAATGACCCAGCCATCAATTTTGCACAGCTGACCAAGACAGATGGTACCTTTTTAGTTTCACGTGAAAAAGTCGAGGACTTCACATGGGATGACCTTAAAGGATCCACGTTCCTCGGCCAGCGCCGGGGTGGAATGCCTCAGATGGTTGGAGAGTATGTGCTAAAAGACAACGGCATTAACCCGAGAACCGATTTAAACCTGATCCAGAACATTGACTTTGGTAACATTGCTTCCGCCTTTGCCAGCGGTACAGGTGATTATGTCCAGCTGTTTGAACCACAGGCTACACTGTTTGAACAGGAGGGGATCGGATATATCGTAGATTCTTTCGGTACCCAGTCTGGCGAGGTCCCATACACCGTTTTTATGGCTAAGGAAAGCTACCTTGAAAAGAACGATGATACAGTAGAAAGGTTTACACGGGCCATTGCAAAAGCACAGCAATGGGTTCATGAGCAGCCTGCGAGCGTTGTAGCTGAATCTATCCAGCCGTTCTTTGACGATACTTCCCTGGAGGTCATTGAAAGTGTTGTGGAGCGGTACCGAAGCCAAGGGTCCTATGCCCAGTCACCACTTTTAAAGGAAGAGGCGTGGTATCACCTTCAGGCAATTATGGATGAAGCAGGTGAACTGCCGGCTCAGGTAGAGTATGAAACATTAGTAAACACAGATTTTGCTGACCGTATAGAATAAGTACCGCTGTTGAAAGGGTGGTGAACGTGGCATTTCTGCAAATTCAAAACGTAGAAAAAACCTATTTTTCAAAAACGAGCGTGACTGAAGCTATTTCGGCTGTTAACCTCGATATTACGAAGGGCGAGTTCGTTTCCGTGATCGGTCCCAGCGGGTGCGGGAAAACGACCCTACTATCCATGATCTCCGGGCTGTTAAAGCCGACAGCCGGTACCATTAACCTTGACGGAAAACTCATTACAAAGCCAACTCCGGATACGGGCTATATGCTTCAGCAGGACTATTTATTTCCCTGGCTGTCAATAAAAAGCAACATAACCCTCGGGTTAAAGACGATGGGACTTCTTACGAAAGAGACCGAGTGTCACGCCCTTCATTTACTCCATGAAATGGGCCTTGGGGAGTTTAAAGATGATTTCCCTTCCCAGCTTTCAGGGGGGATGCGTCAGCGTGTTGCCCTTGTGCGTATGCTCGCTACCCAGCCTAAGCTGCTGTTACTCGATGAGCCGTTTTCCGCCCTCGATTACCAGACTAAATTAAAGCTTGAAAACCTTGTCCATACAACAATTAAAGAGCACGAGAAAACCGCCATTCTCGTTACTCATGATATCGGCGAAGCTATCGCCATGAGTGACAGAATTGTTATGCTGTCAAAACGCCCTGCAACGATCCACCGTATTTTTAAAGTGCCTGATGAAATGAAAGGTCTGGAGCCTTTTGAAGCGAGAAACACGGCGGGTTTCAACGACTTGTTTCAGGATATTTGGAAGGAGCTGGAGTCCTTTGAAAACGAAAGAACTTCATAGCGCCTACGTCCAGGGCCTGAAACGGGAAAAACGCTGGGTCCGTCTCACCCAGCTTTCCATCCTCATATTGTTTTTCGTATCCTGGGAGTTTCTCACGAGTCAACGCATTCTGGACCCCCTGCTTTTCAGCTCTCCGTCCAGAGTGTGGAATTTACTTTTAGTCCGCATTCAGGATGGCTCGATCTTTGTACATTCTTCTGTGACCTTGTTTGAAACCGTTCTTGGGTTTATCCTGGGGACGGCGATGGGAACTGCCATGGCTGCCACTCTCTGGTGGTCCCGCTTTATCTCAAAGGTAATGGACCCTTACCTTGTGGTGCTTAATTCCATGCCGAAGGTCGCTCTCGGGCCCATTTTAATTGTAGGTCTCGGCCCGGGATTCTCTTCCATCATTGCCATGGGAGCACTCATCTCGGTAATCATAACCACCCTTGTCGTTTACAATGCGTTTAAGGAAGTGGATGAAAATTACCTGAAAGTGATCCGTTCTTTTGGAGCTTCGAAAAGAAAATCATTCTTTTCTGTCATTCTCCCGGCCTGCTTTCCAACGATCATCTCCACCCTTAAAGTAAATGTAGGGCTTGCGTGGGTCGGGGTTATCGTAGGAGAGTTTCTCGTTTCAAAGCAAGGGCTCGGTTACATGATTATCTACGGATTCCAGGTGTTTAACTTTACGATGGTTATGCTCAGCCTGCTAATCATTGCCGTACTCGCAACAGGCATGTACCAGCTTGTAGAGTTGCTCGAACGTAAGCTGTTAAAGTACAGAGGTTAACTCTTTTGAGGGGGATCAAGGGACTGTTTTTCCTGATAAATGAGTGTTTTATCCCCAATAGAACACTTTTCCTGATAAATTTCGTTTTATCCTGAAAATCACTATAAATATCAAATAAACCTTCGCTCAAAACCAGAGTATTGACCCCCTTCATAAACAGAAAAATCCCCTGGAGCATCATGCCTGCAGGGGATTTTTCTGTTTATATCGCTGTAATGAAACGTTTTTTCACTTCATCCAAACTCAATGATAAGACATTGTCTTTCATAATAAAGCTGTATTCATGGTTGGAACGGACATTGTCGGGAAGGGTCTTTAAAAGCTTCGGGCCTTTTGTTTCATGATAATTGCTCCGGGTCACAAGGTCATCCACTACAGCATAATAAACATTTTTAATGACCGTTTCTTTTTTGCCTTTGACACGGTATTGCCCTACATAATGAATGTTCTTAACGATGCCCCCGGTCTCTTCAAATACTTCCCGCTTTGCTGCAGCCACAGCCTCTTCGCCTTCTTCGACTTTCCCTCCCGGAAACTCAAGTCCCCGCGACGGATGAATCGTTAACAGCCAGTTTCCGCGAAACCGGGATACAACCCAGACGTTTTTCGGTTGATGGGAAAAAGGATGGTCCTCTGTTGAAAACTCAACTTCATTATTATAATAATCTTTAAAGGTATGAATGTTGCCCACTATCATCACTCCCAGATGATTCGTCGGCACTGACTGTCTTACAATTTCCGACGTTTATCGTTATTGTATGAAATCACAGGGTCACTGTCTATTATTCTGCATAAGTTTTTTTATCAGGGCGAATCAGAATGATTGTCAGCACAGCGCCAATTAATGAAACTCCGGCGAGAACCGCAAAGAGTACAGGGTGTGATCCTTTCATGAGAATAGCGATCACAGGCGGGGCCAGGGCTATCCCTACAAACCGCATACTCGAATAGATTGATGAGATTGTTCCCCTCTCACTTTTAGCTATCCCTTCTGTTACAAGGGCATCCATACTCGGCAGAGCAACACCAATGCCAATTCCGCTGGCAAACATGGCACTTAAAAGAACGTAAATATCTTTACTGAAAACCACCCAGACATTACAAAGCGTGAGAAGGATCAGTCCTGCAAAGGTCGTCCATTTCATGACACTTTTCTCTTTTCCAATTAACTTCCCTGTTACATAGGATGACAAACACAGGGCTGCCAGAGGAATCGCAAGAACAATTCCTTTTTTAACCCCCTTAATAGCATGCTCTTGCTCAAGGATGGTGGATAAATAAAACAGAACTCCAAAGATCACAAACATGCAGATGCACCCAATCGCAAATATTGCATAAAGCCACGGTCCTTCATTGTGAAAAACCTTTTTTACTGAAGTAAGAAAATCTTTAAATAAAGGGGGTTTTTCCTTTGTTTGCGGCGTCTTTACAAGAAATGTCATCAGGGCGACTGACACAAGACAAAAGACGGGAAAAGCTAAGAAAGGCAAGTACCATATTACCGTTGCCAGAGCTGCACCAAGAATCGGACTAAGCACTTTTCCGAACGTATTGGATGTTTCAATCACTCCCAGGCCGTTGCTTACATCCTGCTCTTTCTTAAATATGTCACCAATGAGCGGCATGACGATCGGAGCTGCACCGGCAGCTCCTACACCTTGCAAAAAACGACCGATAAGGATCACGGCATACGGATCAGGCAGCTGCCAGGCAGCCCATCCTGAAACCGCTCCTCCCACAGCTGCAATCAGCAGGCTTGGAATAATAATTCGTTTTCGGCCATACTGATCAGATAAAAATCCCGCTATAGGAATCAGAATAATTGCCACTACAGAGTACACCGTAATAATCATACTTACCTGAAAAGCCGAGACGTTCATTTCTTTTTCCATCGTAGGCAGAACAGGAATGAGCATCGAATTTCCCAGGGTCATTACTAATGGGATCGATGCTATTGATATTAAGTCCCACGTCTTTTTCTCCTCCATTACCAAAGCCCTCCTGCTCATGCACATCTTGTTTTAGTATGCAAAGACAAGAAGCTTTTTATGAAAGGAGAGTTTATTGGTAAAAACACACAAAAAAGCTGACTCAGAAATCGCCGTCAGCCAGTATTTTGCAAATATAATCGTATTCTTCAGGGTGATTCATGTTATAAAAACTCCGCTCCCACCCCGATAAACCATATTCCCTACCCTGTTCTTCTGTTACTTTTGCTACCTGAAGCCGTGAAAAGACTTGCTGTAACTTGAGTTCATTTTCTTTAAGAGCTTCACTGATTACAGACAGGCTTCTTTTATTGTACACAGCACATAAAGGCTGATCTTTTCCTGCTGATGCAGGGAGAATGACATCTGCCTCCGGGTGTTTGGCTGCCTCTGCCACTAACACTTTTATAACAGCCTGGTCGATCAAAGGCATATCGCATGCCGCTACGAGGTTCCACTTATTCTTGCTTGCACTAAGTCCTGCATGTATCCCGGCAAGAGGACCTTTCCCGGGAAATATGTCGTTCGTTATCGGAACTTGCAGGAAATGATAAAGGGCGGACTCATCAGATACAACCATTACTTCCTCGCATAAAGGCGCCATTATATTCCTGATCCGTTCAATCGTTTTCTTCCCGCCAACATTCAACAGTGCTTTATTCCTTCCCATTCTGGATGACTCCCCGCCTGCGAGAATGATGCCCGTTACATTATCATTCATTTACACTTCACCGTATCCTTCCTCCTGAGCGATATAATCGAGATGCAGGGTGAGAAGATCCAGCATGGCCGCATTATTTTCAGTAACATCAATAACTACCTTCACATAATTTTTGCAGCTGTCGCACACTTCCAGCTCCGAGTGCTTCTCTTCCTGCACGGTTACCCGGTAGACAGCACTCGATTCTACCTCGCCACAGTGGGCGCAAGCCTTCCTTTTTACCTTCCATAAAGCCTCACAGCGGGGACAAAGAAACATATCGCCTTTTTTCAACCGGACTGGTTCAGCACAGCACGGACAGGCTCCTCCTACATTCATTTCATCTGTAAACGATTGGGATCGTTCGGCAATGAGCTGCAAAAACGGGCGCAGCGCCTGTTCAGCAATGTAATGAGGAAACCACGCTGAAATCCGGTGTTCTTCCGCAAACGTTTGAAAGTAGTTTGTATTGTATCGAAGGGCTTCTTTCAACCACCTTAACACTGTCTCATCACCGAGCAGTTTTTTACAGCGATCAAGGTCATCTGCAAGCTCGGCTGAGTATGTCTTTACTGCTTCGATGGTACTTTCCAGAGAAAAGGCGTACGCAGGGATTGTCATTGGTGTTTCCTCTAACTGAGGGATAATTGGAAATTCCTTATCAATACTCTCTGCTTTCACCTCTGACCGCCACTCTTTTGTTAGAATCGCTTTTTGTCTCTTCTGAACATCTGTGAGCAGTTGCTGAAGTTCTGTATATTCTTTTGATACAACTGATGGGTCCACTATTTTCACTCCCTTTTAATACAATTTCCCGGTTTTCTTTTATCGAATCAGGACTTCTGTTACACTATGAAGAGCTACAGAAACAGGGGGTCTGGTCATGAAAAAGGGGATTGTTGCTGCTTCTTTTCTGCTCGTCGGTTTGACCGTCGTCATTTATTTTTTTAATGAATATGAACGCCATTTTGTGATCCACGATCACAAACAACGAAGCTTCACTCCTCTTTTTTACAGCTCCCCGGAAACAGAGAATGTTGACCGTGTTGAAGAAGTCAGAGATTACTACCGCAATGCAAGCCTTTCTTCCCCCCTTGAATGGGGAGAGAATGTAAGTGGTGTGAAAAACCGCCTGGATACAGATGAAGACGTGATTGCCCTCACCTTTGATGCATGTGGAGGTCCTTTCGGAAGCTCGTATGATCACTCCCTCATTACTTTCCTGCGCGAACATGAAATTCCTGCTACTCTTTTCATTAATCTTCGTTGGCTTGATGAAAATGAAGAGATATTTCTCGAGTTAGCTGAAGATCCGTTATTTCGCATCGAAAATCACGGAAGCGAACACCTCCCTCTTTCAGTGAACGGCAATGGTGCATGGGGAATTAATGGCACGGCGTCTCCTGAGGAAGTCATTGATGAGGTCATGTTAAACCAGGAGCGAATCCTGGAAATGACAGGCCAGGCTCCGCGATACTTCAGGTCGGGAACCGCACACTATGACGAAAAAGCTGTAGAGATTGTTGAAAATCTGGGGCTGACGGTTGTTAACTACGATGTTTTAGGAGATGCGGGAGCTACTTTTTCTGCTTCTGGGGTAGAGGAAGCTCTTCTATCGAGCAGAGCAGGTTCCATTCCTCTCTTACATATGAACCAGCCCTCTTCAGGAACTGCCGAAGGAGTAAAGCAGGCAGTTCCCCAGTTACAGGAAGCAGGCTTTACATTCGTCCATCTTGATCAATACGAACTATCAGAATAGTTGTTGGAGGATCCTTAGTCATGAATAAAACAAAAGGTACGATTTTTTACAGTGCCGTCGCTCTTTTCAGCCTTCTTTTTATTGCTGTTGCCGTATGGATAAATCAATCGTATTTCGCAGGGGTTGTAAACCAGCCGATTATTATTACAATGGGGCTTTGTATCCTCGGGCTTTCGGGGTTTGAACTTTATAAAAAAACCTTTGAACAGCGGCACGCCGTGTCTACCGCTGTCCTTTGTGCCACGTCGATCGTCTTTTTGGTTGTCATTTTCCCAGGCAACAGCTATACAGCTTCCGAAGAGCAGCTCGTTGAGCGCCTTTCGAAAGAACATGGTGAAGAAGCAAGACCACTGGAGGTGTTCACAAGTTCGTTCACCGGAAATGAGCGTCCGAGCGTTTTTGTGACCCGTTATTATGTGCACAGTGTGGAAGCAGGGGAAGAAGAATTGTTTTACTTTGTAAATCCCGCTTCAGGTGAAGCCATTGAACTTGAAACTGCCGACGAAGGCCCGAACGGGGAGTAAGGTGTCATTTTATGCGTGCTGATGCACCAGGCAGCCGCTATTCTCGATTTGCACGCAGGAATTCCGTCTGTAATGAAAAAACCGAACCCCTTTTTGGCGGTTCGGTTTTTTTATGGAGAACTATTAAAGATTTAAGAAAAACTTTCGGCTGTTTATGCAGAGTCCTCAGCCATATATGAAGAATTCACGGCCATTTATGGAGAATTTTGAAGTGTTTAAAGAGAAGACGACATAATTCGACGAATCTGTCCAGACTACCCGCCGATGACGAGCATCCATAAATACAACCCGACAAGGGTAATAAACAGGGTCGGTACAGTGAGAATAACCCCTACTTTAAAGTAATATCCCCACGAAATCTTTACACCTTTTAGTGACAATACATGAAGCCAGAGTAGTGTAGCCAAAGACCCGATCGGTGTGATTTTCGGCCCCAGGTCAGACCCGATAATGTTTGCATAGATCAGTGCATCACGCATCGGCCCCGTTACGCTCGCATCCTGGATGGCCAGAGCGTTAATCATGACAGTCGGCATATTGTTCATAACCGAAGACAGAATCGCAGCAATAAAGCCCATGGAAATGGTTGCAACGAACATACCGTTATCCGCAGCCCCCTCCAGAACACCTGCCAGCACTTCTGTAAGTCCTACATTCCGCAGTCCGTACACTACAACGTACATTCCGATGGAGAAGACCACAATGGCCCAAGGTGCACCTTTCATTACCGTGCCCGTATTTACAGCAGGACTTCTGCGCGCCATGATAAGGAAGAAAATAGCAATAATTCCTGCTACAAAGGAAACAGGAAACGTCATCTCATCACCTGAAAACGGTCCGCTGATATAGATGAACTCACTCACAAAGTATCCCACAAGAAGCAGACCGAGAACGTACCAGGATAGACGGAACATTTTCGGATCCTTGATCGCCTCTTTCGGCTCTTTCAGCATGGACATTTCATAATGTTTCGGAATGTTTTTCCTGAAGTACAAATACAAAACCAATATACTTGCACCGAGAGCAAAGAAGTTCGGCACGATCATATACATGGCATATTCCACAAAACCAATTCCGAAGAAGTCCGCAGAAACGATATTAACAAGGTTACTAACGATTAAAGGGAGTGAGGTCGTATCTGCAATAAACCCGCTTGCCATAATAAACGGCAAAATCATTGCCTCTTTAAATTTTAGTGCCCGCACCATCGCGAGGACGATGGGAGTAAGTATAAGTGCCGCACCGTCATTGGCGAAGAAGGCGGCTACCACTGCTCCAAGTAAAGAAACATAAACAAACATTTTCACACCGTTGCCGTCAGCTACTCTGGCCATATGCAGAGCTGACCATTCAAAGAAGCCAATCTCATCCAGAATTAATGAGATAATAATAATAGCGATAAATGTAAGCGTGGCGTTCCAGACGATTCCGGTTACTTCTACTACATCCGTCAGGCTTACCACGCCTGCGATCAGAGCCAGAACTGCCCCGATGGACGCTGACCAGCCGATTGACAGCCCTTTTGGCTGCCAGATTACAAGGGTTAATGTAAGGATAAAAATAAGACTTGCTATCATAACCTCAGACATGAAGGATCCTCCTAATATATAAGTGTTTGCCTATATAATAAAATAACAATATACAGCCTGTTTTTGCAACCCTTAATTTATATACAGTTAAATTCCGGACCCTCGAAACCTTACTATTCCGATTCAACGTAACCATAGGCTTCCTTAATCCATCACTACAATTCCATAGAAACAGCACATCTATCCACAATAAAAAGATGCCTGAACAGGGAACCCCCGCTCAAGCACCTTCACATCTTTTTCTACTCTTTATTTTGCACTAATATCCAGACGATCTCCTGAATGCGGATAAAAAATGTTCCGCCTTCCTGCTCAACGACTACATGATCAGGTTTCGCGTCAATCAGCCTCCCCCGGACACTTCCCTGTGTTGTCTGAAAGACAAGCTTGCTTCCAATCACAGATTGCGCTGTTTCAAAAACAAATGGATCATAATTGACTACGTACTCAACTTCTCCTTCTTCCTGCCGGACATCTTCCTGCTCATATCCTTGCCCGTAGTGGTTATAATACCCTTGGTGCTGGTCATACATCCAAGCGTCCCTCCTTTATCATTCACCACTCACAGTGTATGCCCATAAGCGAAAAACGTGCTTTTACACTTTTCTGAAAGAGGTTGACCCAAAAGGTCGTTTTTTACCTTTAAGATCAAAAAAGACTGGGCAAAGGAACAAATTCCTTTCCTCAGTCTCTTTTCGTCAGTTTACTTTTCTCTTTATTTCCAATTTACTAAGTTCATCTCCTGGAATTCCTTCATCACCTTGGTGAAAAACATCGTCAGCCAATTCTGACTGTTCTTCAGTTCCATTCCTGAAGCGCTGAAGAAGATTCTGCATTTCACCGGCAACAGTTGACAGCTGCTCGGAGGAAGCAGTGATCTCTTCCATGGTTGCTGTCTGTTCCTCTGCGGCAGATGCTACGTTTTGTGAATAGCCCGCCGATTCTTTTGAAATACTGGCAGATTCCTGAGCCGCAAGAAGCATTTGTTCTGTCCCTTCCGAAACCCGCTCTACTGCTTTGTTCATGGAATGCATTTTGGCTGAGACATCTTCAATTGCCCGGTCCAGCTCGGCAAAAACCTCTCCCGCTTGTTTAACCGAAGTCTGTCCCCCAGCAACAGCCTCATATCCTTCTGTCATGGAAACTGCAGACGCTTGGATGTCCGACTGAATATCTGTTATGAGAGACTGAATTGCACTGGAGGAACTTGTTGTCTGCTCTGCCAGCTTTCTGACTTCATCTGCAACAACAGCAAATCCTCTTCCATGCTCTCCGGCTCTTGCCGCCTCAATCGCTGCATTTAAAGCGAGGAGGTTTGTCTGCTCTGCCACACCTGAGATCATATCTACAATCGAACCGATTTTCGCAGACTTGGTAGCCAACTGCTGAATGGATACACTCGTACGGTCAGTGATATCCTGAATGCGAATCATCGCTTCAATACTTTCATCTATGACAGCTTTACCACTCTCTGCTTTTTTTCTGGAATCAAGAGAGGCTTCATTTACTTCTTCCACATTATCTGTAATTTCCTCTATACTCATCGTAACTTCAGATACGATCTGCTCGTTTTTATCACTTACTTCCGCCTGTGACTCAGCCCCGGCAGCCACTTCCTGTATAGATTCGGTAATCTGTTCTGCCGCCCGGCTCGTTTCCGCTGCACTGGCAGAGAGTTGTTCCGAGGAGGATGCCACATGATCACTCATACTGCCCACCTCGCCGATAAAGCTCTTCAGCTTCTCAATCATCATGTTGATAGCTACACTCAATTGACCGAGCTCATCTTTCGACTTTACTTCGAGCGGCTCAATCTCTACATTCCCGTTCGAAATACTTTCAGCAGCAGCGACTACTCTGTTCAAGGTTCTAGTAATTGCCTGACTAGTGAGAGTGAACAGAATCAAGCCGACCACAAGGGCGACACCAGTTGATATTGCAAAAATGAGACGAGTTTCACTCAATGATGAGTAAACCTGATCTGACGCCTCATTTGCATCTGCAAAAATAACCTCAGTAAATATAAGAAGGTTTTGTACAATTTCTTCTCTCAAATCTGTCAGCTGAATGGCATCCCGGTTTGATCCGCCGACAGCTGACCCGAGGATTCTTTCTGCGACTTCCTCAAATTCACTGTACTGTACTAAAAATTCCTGAAACATCGCTTCATGCTCAGGGTTATTAAACGATCCATCCAGTGTTTCCACATGGGAACGCAGCAACTCCGTCTGGCGCTCATAATAGGCTTCATTCAGCGATCCTGTTCTGATGCTGTCCGATAGTGCAATGTATTGTGAACGGACAACCGACCCCAGATCTGTTAACACCAGTGATTGCATGTTTGCTTCTTCCGAATACTCCGTTTGGGTCTCAATGTTATACAGAAGTGAAAAGCTGTATGCGAACACAACTGTAAATAAACACATTATAAATGTAAAAACACCCAGTATTTTATGCTTTAATTTCAATTTCCCCCAAAACGCCATGCTGCTACCCCCATCTGGTATGCTCTTACCTTTTTCACAAGGCTCTGTTAAACTCGGATGTTAATTTCCACTCTGCTTTAATCAACTTCTTAAAAACCAACAATGATCTTTGACACAGCCTTTAACAAAGATAAGACATTATTCGACTTACATAATACCAAAGAAGCGTGTCTAAGGGCATGGTTTTTTCCTATATTTGAGAACTTCGTATTTTTACCCAGAAAAACGCTTAAAAAGCCCTACCTGCTTCGAATACTTTAACGTCAGGTTCTTAATTACCCAGGACTGGCCTATGTTTCTTCGGTGGGTACGGGATAGTCGCCCCTGCCATTATTAAATGCTATGATACATATACTTCCGAAAATCAATAATTCCACTATTTTACTCAGTGCTGAATTCACTTATAATAGAGATTAGTCTGTTTTAAGGATAATATTTGAAATACATACGTTTTCGTCTCGAGGTGACATCATGTCAACAAAGAAGAAAGTTTACTTTTTAATAGGTGCATGCCTGCTCCTTGCTCTCACAATTTTATTATCTTACTTTTATTCTCAGGATGACTTTGCCCAGCCTATGCCTGCCGATCTTTCAAACCCTCCGGGGGAAGAGGGAGATATGGACCAGGCTGAAACAGCAGTAGAAACAGAAGACTCAGACGACCTGAGTGAAGAGGATTCAGACGTCCCTGGAGAATGGACGGAAGAGGAAGATGGCGACAATGAAGAAATTTCAGAAGCCATTCAAAGCGCACTCAGTGAAACTGGATTTTATAATACAAATCCGGATTCACGAAATGAAAACAGCTATTATTATCACTTCCTTCTAAATCAAGATGTACGCCATAACCTTGAAGATTCCGGTACTTCCTCTGATGAGAGAGAAGAAGACGCGCGGTATCAGGCGCGGGAGCTTATGGTGTGGAAAGACATCGCTGCCGAGGAATATGACTGGGAATATAACGAGAATCAATTCATCTCTTTTGTGAATAGCGAAGACCTTATCCAGAATGACTCTCAATTAAACAGACAGATATTGAGGGAACTTAGAGAAGAAGATGAAGATCTCTTTATCCGTCATGCTGAGACAAAATATCTGCGTTCCTTTATCTGGAGTGGCATTCAGGACTCTCTGCAAGAAGAAGAACCCCAGGAAGATGGGGAAGACGATGAGGCATATGAAAACCGTTTGTACCGCCAGCTGTCCTCAAAGATAATGGACCGCCTGGAATAAATATATAACGCGGCTTCGGGATCGATTAACGTTAATTGTTTTCTCTGTTAAACGAGATCACAGGAGCATCCCTCTCGTCACGGACTGATTAAAGCTGTAAAGGGTGTCACCAAGGTATTTCTGCCTTGGTGACACCCTTTTTTTTAACGCAGACAAAACAGTTTTTTACGAATGTCAGCCCATTCCTCTCTCAGTACGCCCATACGGATTGAATCATAATATTTTCCGTTATAGTATCGTACTTTCCGTAAACGACCTTCAAGCTTCATCCCTATTTTTTCCCCAACCCTTATGATTCGGGGATTTCCGGACCAGGTTGTAAACCCGACTCTGGGCAGGGAGATCGTGGAGAATAAGTGTTCAATCCAAAGAGCCAGGGCTTCTGTTCCCAAGCCGCGGTTCCAATATTTCGGGTTGTAGACAGCAATGCCTGTTTCAAGCCACTTCGATGGTTTGTGCTCCCAGTAGTACATCACATCGCCGATCGGTTCTCCAGCTGAATCGATAACGAGGCGGTTGTTTTCCATTCCAACCCTTTGCAGTTGCTGTCGCTCAAACGAGTGGTAGTCAGGCCTCTCAAATGGGAAATACGGAGCATCCCACTTTTTCCACTCAGGATCCTTCACTCCATACATCATTTCCCATAAGGGGAGAATATCCGTTGCTCTTACAGAACGCAACGTCACTTGTTCCCCTTTTATTTTCATAAAAATACGCTCCTTAAAGGAAGTGCCCGGTCTGTCTCCCCTATAATACCTTCACTTGCACAGTTCGACAGAAACCATTCACATCCTTCGTGATGTTCATATTTTAAAAAGAAGCCGGCCCGGAAGGTAAGAGACCACCTGCCGGGACAGCTTCTATTAAAAGGAAACAGCATTCTGTTTTCCATCATGTTGAAAATTCTGCCTGATTTCACTCTCATTGCCAAGAACAGGATACACAGAGAATGACTCACTGACCGAGTCATGAAGATCTGACAGGGACTGATCATCGGTTTTAACAGCAGCACCTATATGTTTACCTGAAGGATGATGAAGAATGGCGATCACAGGAATACCCCTTACACGAAGGTGACGTAAAATTCCTTCACTTCCAGTAATGAAGGAATACTCTCCTGCCGGTTCTGATTCATCATCAAGACTTCCAATTATCCGGTCTTGAATCCCTCTTTCATTTTTTCCTTGAAGAACATTGACAACATCTTCGATTACGGCACTCGCGGTGGGATATTGTCCTGCGCCCGGGCCTTGGAGTAAAAGGTCCCCTGACAGGCTTCCTTTGATATGAACTCCGTTGTCTACACCGTTTACGGAATATAAATGATGATCGCTGAATATAAAACATGGTCTTACCGATGCTTGTATCCCAAATCCGGAGCGTTTCAGTGAGGCAACGTGTTTTATTTTACCGGTCGCTTTTTCTGCCAGCAGCAAATCTTCTACCGTAACACTCCGTATACCAGCAGGTGCTCCCTCTTCCCACTCAGGAGCTGCTCCGTAAATCCAGTGACTCAGAATGGATGCTTTGTAATAGGCGTCCCACCCGTCTACATCCTTATCCGGAACAGCTTCGGCATACCCTTTTTCCTGAGCTTCCTGAAGAGCAGCATCAAAGCTCGTTCCTTCATTTTGCATTTTAGTCAGAACATAATTGGATGTGCCGTTTAATATGCCGTTGATTTGTTCGATATTGTTTGTTTTTAATGTATGGCGAAGGGTATTCAAAAGGGGGATCCCGCCGGCAACTGCCGCTTCAAACAAAAGGTCTGAATCGTTTGCTTCAGCAAGTTTGAAAAGTTCCTCTCCTTTTTTCGCGATAAGCTCTTTATTGGCGGTAACTACAGGAATCCCTTTCTTTAAAAAATGAGTTACGTAAGGGTAACCGGTTTCGGCATCGGGGGTCGCTTCAACAACAAGATCTACAGCCCCGGCAGAAATTTCTTCCAGCGACGTGGCAACCCGTGTATGATCTTCTAATTCACGGGATTTACCCCGCTCTTTGACAAGAATAGCCGGCACCTTCACTTCTCTTCCCAGAATGGCTGACAGTTTTTCTCTCTTTGATTGGATAGTACGGTATACACCTTCCCCAACCGTACCAAAACCAATAATCAGCAGTTGATATTCCTTACTCACCTCTTCAACGCCTCCTCTTTCTCCAGTTCCCGTGCTTTCAGTTCCCGTCTCAGTATCTTCCCGCTGATCTTAGTTTTAGGAAGTTCTTGGACCACTTCAATTTCACGGGGGGCTGCATGTGCCGACAGTTCTCTTCTTACAAAGTAGCGAATGCTATTGATCAGGGATTCCTCTGCTTTAAAACCGTTCCGCAGGGTCACGAACGCTTTGATAATTTCCCCACGTACCGGATCGGGTTTTCCGATTACCCCTGCCTCCGCTACTGCCGGATGTTCAATCAGTTTGCTTTCCACTTCAAACGGACCGACCCGTTCGCCGGCTGTATTAATAAGGTCATCATTTCTGCCGCTGAAAAATACATACCCTTCTTCATCCTGATAGGCCGTATCACCGGACTTGTACCAGCCGTCTTCTGTAAAATAGGAATGATATTTATCTTTGTTCTTCCATATTTCTTTCATCAATCCCGGCCATGGTGCTTTGATGGCCAGTTCTCCTACTTCTCCCGCCGGCAGGAGCTCACCTTTTTCATTCAAAATCCCTGCTTTGACGCCTGGAAACGGTCTCCCCATAGAACCCGGCTTAATTACTGCCGACGGGAAATTCACAATGAGGTGTCCGCCGGTTTCCGTCATCCACCACGTATCGTGTATACGGACATTCAAATGGGTATGAGCCCAGTGAATCACTTCGGGGTTTAAAGGCTCTCCCACACTCAGAAGATGACGAAGAGAAGACAGGTCGTAGTCTGCATGAAGTCCTCCCTCACTCATCAGGAGACGGAACGCCGTCGGAGCACTGTACCAGACAGTAACCTTGAATTTTTCAATAAGTTCATACCATTGTGAGGCATCATAGCGCCCTCCGTGGATGACAACAGTGGCCCGGTTGAGCCACGGGGCAAATACACCGTACACACTTCCTGTGACCCACCCCGGATGGGAGGTACACCAGTAAACGTCGTCCTCTTTAAGATCAAGCACCCATTTTCCCGATATGAGCTGATGGGAAATCGCTCTTTGGGCGTGCAGGACTCCTTTGGGTTTCCCTGTTGACCCGGAAGTATAATGAATGAGCATACCATCGTCTTCATCAAGCCAGACGACCGGTTCGGATATCAGGGACAGACCGGCGGCTTTATTCTCCAATTCCGCTACTGTCCATTGTTTCTTTAAGTGAGGCAGCTCCTTTGACGGTACCCGCTTTCCCAGTTCTTCATCTGTAATGAGAAACTCCGCCTCACAATCGTTCATTCTTTCCCTGACGGCATCTTCCATAAATGCTTCGAATAGAGGCCCGGCAATCGCACCGGCTTTTATCGCTGCCAGAATAGTAAAATAGCAGTCCGGTGATTTTGGCAAAAAGATAAATACACGGCTTCCTTTTTTAACTCCCTCATCTATTAAGACTCTTGCATAACGGTCGGTAATCTCTTTCACCTGTGAAAATGTATAATATTCTTCTCTTTTTCCATCTGTAAATAATAGTGCTGTTTTGCCGCCAAATCCTTCATCAACATGTCTGTCAATACATTCATAAGCTGCATTCCACTGTCCTGTCGGGGCTACAGAAAGATGCTGAAGAGCTTCGGACCAAGAAAAGTGCCGGGCGACTTCTTCATATTCCTGCAGGTTATACTTCTGCCCAGGCTCGGGGGGCAGGACGGTTTGATTTGTTGTATCGCTCATTCTTCTAAGCTCCTTTCACTGTCCGCTTCTCCTCCAATGATTCGAGAATGCTCTCTTTTAGTCTCGCAAGCTCGGGATCTCCTTTGGCCCGTGGTCTTGCTTTCGTAATTTCAATGTTTTTGTACACCTTACCGGGTTGCCCTTTTAATAAAACAATCCGGTCACAGAGGGTGAGGGCTTCATCTATGTCGTGGGTCACGATAATCATCGTTGGCTTTCTGTCCTGCCAGATCTGCAGAAGCAATTCCTGAAGCTGCAGTTTCGTAAAAGCATCAAGGGCACTGAAAGGTTCATCCAGCAGCAGTGTACCCGGCTCTGTTACAAGAGCCCGTGCAATAGCGGTCCTCTGAGCCATTCCGCCGGAAAGCTCTTTCGGATAATATTTTTCGAATCCCCCAAGTCCAACCTGCTGAAGAATCGTTCTTGCCTTTTCTTTCTTTTCCCCTTTCGGACCTTCAAGTCCGAAGCTCACATTATCTATCACGTTAAGCCACGGCATTAACCGTGCTTCCTGAAAAATAATACCCAGATCAGTGTTTACTGACCGGCTCTTTTTATTATTGACTTTCACTGTTCCCTCGTATAGGTCATCAAGTCCTGAAATAGCACGGAGTACCGTACTTTTACCGCACCCGCTTGTGCCAAGCAGCCCGACAATTTCTCCCTTTTCTGCAGTAAAGGAGACATCTTCTACAGCAGGCTGACCATTGAATGTGCGGCTGACATTTTCAATTTGTAAGCTCATCTATGTGCCTCCTCACTATTTCTGAATCACTTTATCCTGCCAGTGCAGGGCTCTTTTCTGCAGTTTCTTCAAAAAGGTGTCTGTTATTTTACCGAGAATTGCAAACAGAATAATGCTAGCCAGAATTGTATCGGGACGAAGCGTATTCTGCCCCATTACAAGAAGGTATCCCAGCCCCTCACTTGCCCCCATTAGTTCTGCTGCTACCACGAACATCCATCCGAGACCGAGACCACTTCTTAATCCCACTAAAAAGGAAGGAAGGGACGCAGGAAGAATGATCCGTTTTACTAGAGCAAAGGTTGAAAGGCCATATACTCTTCCCACTTCAATCAGTTTTCTGTCCACGCTTTGAATGCCGCCTATTGTATTCAAGTAAACGGGGAAGAATACCCCGACTGCAATCAAGGTGATTTTAGCTCCTTCCCCGATTCCGAGCCATAAAATAAAGAGAGGAACCCAGGCAAGGGAAGGAATAGCTCTGATGGCCTGTATCGTCGGATCAAAAAACGTTTCTGCTTTTCTGGACATACCTACTATGGAGCCGAGAACAACAGCGATGATCGTTCCCCATATAAAGCCCCAGAAAATCCGGTATAGGGTGATTCCTGTATGCTGCCAGAGGGAGCCGTCCGCCCCCATAGCCCAGATCGTCTGTAAGATTGCTGATGGAGCCGGCAGGAGGTGGGAATCTGTCCACCCAAATCTGACCGCCGTCTCCCACCCCGTTACAAGCAAGAACGGGAGAAGCAATGAGAGGCTGATCATTCCCAATGGAAACTGCTCTCTGATTCTTATTCTTCTGGCTGTTCGCTTTTCTTCTGACTGAATGACGCCTGATTCTTGTCCATGGGAAATAGCCATTCATTTCTCCTCCTTTTAATCTTCTATTACTTTCTCTGCAAACTCCGGATCAATCAGTTCATTAACAAGCTCTTCTATGTCGTGATTTCCTTCGAGCACTTCTGCATCCTGCAGCACCCTGCCTGCTTCTGTCAGGCTTTTGATATGCTCCTCGCCAGGCTGCGGGTTGTCGAATGTATTCCGTTCAAGCTGAAGTGCTGCGACTTCTTCATCAATCTGAGCTTCTCTCGCCATGATTTCCACAGTTTCTTCAGGGTTTTCCAGTACCCATTTGCGGGCTTTTTCATAGACCTCGATCACTTTTTCCACTGCTTCAGGATACTGTTCGGCGAAATCCTCTCTTACATTAAGAAAACCGTATGTGTTAAATGATTCATTTCTGTAGAGAAGTTCTGCTTCCGTTTCAAGCTCCTGTCTCGCCATATGAGGATCAAGTCCGGCCCATGCATCCACCTGTCCGCTTGCCAGAGCATTCGCCCCGTCACTGTGCTGAAGGTTCACAATTTCCACATCGTTTGCTGATAAGCCGTGCTCCCTGAGTGTGCGTATTAAAAAGATATAAGGGTCAGTTCCCAATGTAGCTGCAATTCTTTTTCCTTCTAAATCTTCAACACTTTCAATTCCCGAGCTTTCATTGGCAACGAGTGCCGTCCATTCCGGCTGTGAAAAAATATACACATTTTTTATCGGTGCATTATTGCTTTTTGCCATAAGAGCTGCCGCTCCTGCTGTGGAGCCGAAATCAATGCTTCCTCCGGTCAGAAATTCGAGGGAGCGGTTGCTTCCCTGACTGAACACAAACTCAATGTCTGTTCCTTCTTCTTCAAATGCTTCTTCAAGCCATCCGAACTCTTTCAGCACCAGGCTTGTTGGTGAATAGTAGGCGTAGTCGAGTGAAATCTCATCAGGATATGGAGATTCAGAATCTGCATCAGAGGTTGAAGCACAAGCACTGAAGATGGTTAATGTAAAAATAGAGAACAATACGGTTAATGTTTTTCTTAATGAAGTCATTGTGCTTCACACTCCTTTAAGGTAAGTATTCGTATTACAGGGACGGTCCGAAACCGCCCCATTTGTTGGATGGTCCTCTTATATTTCGCAGGCAAATGTAGATATCGTTCCTCTCAGGCGCTGGGCCTCTTTATAGGTACAGCGGTTATGCACCACGTCAATGCCCGCATCTTTTGCAATCACAGCTGCCTTTTCAGAAACAACCCCTTCTTGAAGCCAGAACACTTTCGGCTGGATAACGGCTGCTTCTTTAGCCAGTTCCACCGCCGCTTCGGGACTTCTGAATACTTGAACGATATCCACAGGGCCTTCGATGCTTTTCAGGTCCGGATACGCCTTTTCACCTAAAATTTCTGTTTCTCTTGGATTAACCGGAATGATTTTATAGCCAAGACGCTGCATTTTCCTTGCCAGGCGGTGACTCGGACGGTTCTCTTTTCCGCTCAGGCCGACGATCGCGAGTGTCTTCTGGCGATCCCCTTTTTCACCGGTTTCGGAAGCACTGGACAATGCCCATTTGATAACTCCTTCATCATTAATGACCCGGTTGTTTTTGCTCTGCCCTTTTCCTGTCGCAATTTCAAGAGCCTGATCCAGGTCTTTTAACAAGTCATCCACATTCTCAATTCCTACCGAAAGGCGGACAAGGTCCGGTGTTACTCCCGTGGAAACGAGCTCGTCATCGGAGAGCTGCTGGTGCGTTGTACTTGCAGGGTGGATGATTAAGCTTTTCGCATCACCGACGTTAGCCAGATGGGACCACAAAGCCACATTGTCTATCAGCTTCCTTCCTGCATCTCGCCCTCCTTTTATTCCGAAGTTAACGACGGCACCGAACCCTCCTTTTAACAGCTCTGAGGCATGTTCATGTGAAGGATGCTCTTCAAGGCCCGGATAGGCAACCCAGTCGACTGCCGGGTGCTCTTTTAATTTTCTTGCCAGATTCAGCGCGTTATCGTTATGTCTTTCGATTCGCAAATGGAGCGTTTCAAGACCCTGGAGGAGAAGAAATGCGTTGAACGGGCTCAGGCAGGGACCGAAATCTCTCAGGAGCTGTACTCTGAACTTTGTAATAAAGGCAAGGGTTCCGAAATCCTTGGCATAGGTAATGCCGTTATAGCTGTTATCCGGCTCATTAAATCCTGGATATTTATCAGACTGCCAGTTAAAGCGGCCTCCGTCGATCACAATACCGCCGATGGACGTCCCGTGTCCCCCAATCCATTTCGTAGCGGAATGAATGACGATATCCGCCCCGTAGTTAATCGGCTTTACGACATAAGGTGTGGCAAATGTGTTATCAATAATTAACGGTATTCCGGCTTCATGGGCAACATCGGCTACTCCTTCGATATCCAGCACGTGCAGACTCGGGTTACCGATGGTTTCAGCAAAGACAGCTTTTGTTTTATCGGTAATTGCATCTCTAAAGTTTTCAGGGTTTGATGCATCCACGAACTTTATAGTAATCCCGTAGCGGGGAAGTGTGGTGGAGAACAGATTATAAGTCCCTCCGTAAAGGTTCGTGGCTGCAACGATCTCATCACCGGCTCCCGCAATGTTTAAAATGGAAAGCGTAATCGCTGACATGCCTGATGCTGTTGCAACTGCCGCAACTCCGTCTTCTAAGAGTGCAAGGCGCTTTTCAAGGACATCTACTGTTGGGTTTCCGATACGGCTGTAGATGTTCCCGGGCTCATCAAGACCAAACAGCTGCTCGGCGTGTTCTGTGTCGTGAAAAACATAGGATGTTGTCTGATAGATCGGTACGGCTCTTGCTCCTGTAGTCGGGTCCGGGGACTGTCCTCCGTGAAGTACGACGGTTTCCTGGTTATACGTTTCAAAAGACTGGCTCATTATAAATTCCTCCTTGGATTTTCATTTCAGTTTTTGTCAGCAGTTTTGCTTTACAGGTGATAGTGAAAAGCCCCTTCCTCAAATAAGAGAAAGGGGCTTTATGTAAGCACGGCCTCTCTCTTATCTTCCAGAGCGTCCTAGCTCTGCTGGAATTGGCACCTTTCGTACACGTTCGTACATGGTTGCCGGGCTTCATCGGGCCATTCCCTCCGCCACTCTCGATAAGAGTTAAAATCGTTATTCAGTTTGTTCTTTTGCGCTGTTTTCGTATAGATTGCTAATATGGGTATTTTTTATAAACGCAGTTACTATAGATGAAGCCTGCGTACCCTGCGCTTTCCGCGGGGGTGCCGGTGAGCCTCCTCACCCTTCCCGTTGCGGGGTCTCTCCCTGGCGCCCACTCCCGCATGAGTCTTCGGGTACTCCGGCTTCTTCATCCTTCCACGAAAAGCCACAACCTTTGCGAAAACACCTTTCTTTTTTGTAAGAATGCGGGGCCGGCTGCTTTTTTACTGGCTTAATGCCTGTTGAACATACCCTCCCCATTTGGTGTACTCGGTGAGAAATCCGTCATGGCCGAAGATTGTATCAATTTCCAGATAACGGACATCGCCTCCCGCCTCAAGCCAGATCTCCTGCAGTCTTTTAATCTCTTCGGGAGGGTATAGTAAGTCTCCCTGGAAGGCCAGAAGCGTCACTCTTTTTTTATAGCGGGAAAGAAGATTTTCAAGTGACTGGTTACGGTCTCTTTCAATATCATGCTGGTCCATGGCCTTCAGTAAATATAAATAACTGTTGGCATCAAAGCGGGTTGTAAATTTGTCTCCCTGATAGCGGAGGTAGGACTCTACCTGATATGCCACTTCCGTATGGTCTTTTCCCCACGGCGCTTTACCTTCTCTATGAAAACGCTGGTTAAACAAATTTCCTGACCGGTACGTAATCATTCCTGTCATCCTCGCCAGTGAAAGTCCATTTACCGGCGGATCTGTTAACAGATACTTTCCGTCCTTCCACTTTGGGTCATCAGTAATAGCTTTTCTCGCAATGGCATTGTAGGCCATTCCGTAATCACTTAACGAAGGTGTGGCAGCCATGATAATAAGCTGTTCTGTTATATCCGGATAGGAAAGTCCCCATTCCAGAGCCTGCATCCCTCCAAGGGAGCCCCCGATTACCGCTTTGAGTTTTGTAATCCCCATTTGATCCAGTGCAAGCTTTTGGGCATGGACCATATCCCTCACACTTATGAAGGGGAAGTCTGACCTGTAAAGATCATCTGTTTTCGGGTTCACTGATACAGGCCCTGTAGATCCATTACAGCCTCCAATCACATTGAAGGTAATCACATCGTGTTCGTAAAGGTCGATATACCCTCCTTCATCAGCCAGTCCCCTCCACCATCCAGGATCCTCTTTGCTTCCTACAGTGTGCTGGTTCCCTGTGAGGGCGTGACAGATAAGCAGAGGTGCTCCGTTTTCTGCTCCTGCTCTCTCGTATGCGAGTGTGACATGTGTTAACGTTTCTCCCGACTCGAGCTGAAGTTCTGGAATAATCACTTCTCCAGTAAGAAAACGGGTCGTTCGTTTTTGATGGACCGACATGATGCACCTCCCTTTTAAGAATAGTCAAATTGGCAAATGAACAACTTTAAGTTTGATTCGTTGAGAGAAAATAAAAAGTCTCCCTGTCAAAGACAGAGAGACAAAAGCACATTGTCTCTCTCATCTTTACAAGGCATCTGCCTTGCTGGAATTGGCACCTTTTTCTGACGGATAACGTCACAACGGTTGCCGGGTTTCATCGGGCCAGTCCCTCCACCTCTCTGGATAAGAGAATCATGTAATTGTAGGTTTCTTAAACACCAACTATCCTGATCCGGATAGTTAATTAATTATTTTGAATACTAACACCTTTTAACCTGTCAGGTCAACAGCTGAGATAAATCTTTTCTGAAAAACAAAATTCCCCCGGTCATAAGCATGATCGAGGGAGAATAATACGTTTTGAAAACAACCGTAAATATGTTGTTCTAAACCATCTCTCATCTCTCAAAGCTTACCGCTTTGCAGGAATTAGCACCTTGCAGGCAGATCACTGCCATGCTGGTTGCCGGGCTTCATCGGGCCAGTCCCTCTGCCTCTCCGGATAAAAGTCTTTTTAGTTATGAAATTATCGTATGTGATTGTTTGAAATTGTAGCACCTATTTTTCCACTTGTCAAAACATTTCATCATTTCACACAAAATTGTGCGGGGTCAGACCCCGGGAGGTCAGACTGCAACACGTTTTTTCCAGAAGCCGAGCATAAGGGCTGTGACTGCTGTTCCTGCAAGAATTGCGAGTAAATACAGCGGCCAGTTTTCAACCAGGAGAATGACGAAGATTCCTCCGTGCGGGGCCTGGGTGGCTGTGCCGAATAACATGGCGAGACCCCCGGCCACTGCAGAACCCGTAATGATGGACGGAATGACTCTTCCCGGGTCTGCGGCTGCGAATGGAATCGCCCCTTCTGTAATGAAGGACGCACCGAGGACATAGTTTGATTTCCCTGCATCCTGTTCCTGCTTTGTGAATTTTGACTTAAAGAAAGTTGTGGCTACTGCAATTCCAAGGGGCGGAACCATCCCTGCTGCCATAATAGCCGCGTGAGGTGCGTAATTGCCCCCTTCAATCATGGCAATACCGAATGTGAACGCCGCTTTGTTAATAGGACCACCCATGTCTACTGCCATCATGGCACCGAGTAAAATTCCCATAAGAACAATATTTCCTGTTCCAAGACCACCCAGCCAGTTCTCAATCCCAACGGAAAGAGCGTTAAGAGGCGTAACGAGGAAATACATGATTAACCCTGTAAAGAAAACCCCGAACAAAGGAAGGATCAAGATGGTACGGATTCCATCCAGCGAAGGAGGAATGAATGCAAAGACACGTCTGAACAGCAGGACAAGATAACCCGCCAGGAATCCGGCAATAATACCACCCAAGAAGCCTGCTTCAAAGTTCACGGCCATCAAACCGCCCACCATACCTGCGGCAAACCCCGGACGGTCTGCAATGCTTCTTGCGATAAAGGCTGCAAGAACAGGAACCATCAGGAAGAAGCCGTACTCTGACCCAATCATGCTCAAGATATCACCGAACGGATGCGTTTCTTCAGCACCCGGCTCATTAAAGATAAATGAAAGCGCAATTAAAATACCACCAGCGACAACAAACGGAAGCATGTTGGATACACCATTCATCAAATGTCGGTAAAAGCCCGGCCGTTTATCCTGAGTGCCAGACTCTGCCTTTTTCCCACTGCCGTCTCCTTGAAAGATCGGAGTATTTCCGCTCACCGCTTTGTTCAAAAGATCCTCCGGTTTGCGGATGCCATCTTTAACCGGTGCATCCACAAGAGGTTTCCCGGCAAATCGTTCTTTTTCAATTTTTGTATCGGCAGCAATGATAACCCCTGCCGCCCTCTCAATATCACTGTCTGTAAGGCGGTTGCGGACACCGTCAGATCCGTTTGTCTCTACCTTAATATCAATCCCCAGTTCTTTCGCCTTGGCTTTTAATCCGTCTGCCGCCATATAGGTGTGGGCAATCCCTGTCGGGCACCCGGTTACAGCTACAACAAAGGGCTTTTCTGACGGCTCCTGTGTCTCCTGGTCTGCCGCTTCAGCTCCAAGCTTTTCGGTTTCTTTTTCATCAACCGCCCGGAGGATGCGGTCCACTGTATCCGCTTCCATTAATGTTTGACGAAAGTTCTCATCCATAAGCAAGGTCGATAGCCGCGACAGTGTCTGAAGATGTTCATTGTTGGCTCCTTCAGACGCTGCGATCATAAAAAACAGATGACTCTTTTGTCCGTCCAGTGCATCGTATTCAACTCCGGATGCCGATCGTCCAAAAGCGATAGCCGGTTCTTTTACTGCTTTCGTTTTAGCATGGGGAATGGCCACCCCTTCACCAATTCCTGTAGAACTCTGATTCTCACGATCGTGAATCGCTTGTTTGAAAGACTCCAAATCTGCCAATCTGCCAGCCTCGTTTAACTTTTGGGAGAGTTCATCAATCGCTCCATCTTTATTAATTGCAGTCAGGTCGAGGATAACCGTATCCTTTTTGAGCAAATCCGTAATTCTCATTTTTCTCACCTTCCCTTAAATGGATTGAACAGCGATCGATACCGCCAGTTCATCTGCCTGTTCTTTTGTACAGAACCCCTGTGAAAAAGCTGTTGCACTGCCAGCCGCTACACTATATTGAAAACAACCTTTAAGATCGACTTTATTGGCGTATGCATAAAGAAAGCCCGCTACCATGGAGTCCCCTGCCCCTACAGAATTAATGAGTTTTCCTTTTGGCGCCTTGGCTGTGAAACACTCATCCTTATTGATTAATAAGGCACCTTCTGCCCCCAGAGAGAGGAGGACATTTTCCGCACCGTCTTCTACAGCTTTTTTGCCGAGAGTGATCGCCGCATCCAAGTCATTAACCGGCTGATCATAAAGGGCGCTTAATTCGGCTTTGTTTGGCTTAATTAAAAAGGGATTTGCTTCGATCCCTTTCTTTAACGGCTCTCCACTCGTATCCAGAACCGTTTTAGCACCGCTCTTTAAAACCTGTTCAACTACTTCTTTGTAAAATTCAGCGGGTACACCGGCCGGTACACTTCCTGATAAGACAAGCAGGTCCTCCTCAGTCAGGTTGGAAAGCTTCTGTTTCAGCAGTGCAATTTCACCTTCTGAAATAACCGGCCCCTGACCGTTGATTTCCGTTTCTTCACCGGCTTTTATTTTAACGTTGATCCTGGTCAGACCCTCTGTAAAGATAAAATCCGAGTGTATTCCTTTCCGGCCAACTTCATTTTTTACAAATGACCCGGTAAACCCGGCGAGAAAACCCATAGCAGTTACCGGTTCTTTAAAGTTTGTGAGCACTTCCGCTACGTTAATCCCCTTACCACCGGAAACCAGATCACTCGAAACTGCTCTGTTCGTTTCACCCGGCTTTAGTTCAGGCAGCTGCATTAAATAATCAGCTGATGGGTTTAAAGTAATCGTATAAATCATGTTTCTTTCACCACCGTAATCGCTGTCTGTTCTTTCAGTTGCTCTACAATCATCTCATCAGCCTTATCTGAAGTAATGAGTGAAGCTTCCTTCAGGTCAGCCACCTTGGCGAACGTCACATCACCCATTTTCGTATGATCCGCCAGAATGTATGTGCTGGCTGCCCGGGCGATTGCCTGTTGTTTGATCAATGCTTCTTCAGGATCCGGAGTTGAATACCCCGTATGTTTATCCACTCCGTTAATACCGAGAAAAGCAAGATCAAATTGATAGGACTGAATGGATTGAAAGGCTCCGCTTCCGACGAAGGCCCGAGTTCCGCTTTTTACATATCCTCCGAGTACATACGTTTTTATATTGGCATCCACCAGGTCTGTAATAATGTTGAGACCGTTTGTGATTGCAACGATATCCTTACCCCGTAAGTGGGGAATCATTGCCTGTGTTGTTGAACCTGCATCAATGTAGATCGTATCTCCGTCTGATACAAGGCTTGCAGCTTCTTTTGCTATCCGTCGTTTTTCCTCCGAGTACTTTGTGCTCTTCTCCAAAAGTGATGGCTCATCTTTTCTTCTGGTGACAAGAGAGGCTCCCCCGTGAACACGCTTGATCTTCTTTTGCTGTTCGAGGTCTGTTAAATCTCTTCTTATTGTCGACTCCGAAGCGCCGGTAGCTTCAACAAGTTCAGCGAGTTTTACAACTTTGACTTCCTGCAGTCTCGCAAGAATTTCTTCATGCCTTTCAAACGTAAGCAAGTCACACCACTTCCTTTATTTTTTCTAACCTCAGTGTAACTGAAAGCACTTTCAAAATCAATCATATTCACTCAAAAACAATCATATTTTTGTAATTTAATAATTGAAACAATCAAAAACATCCAAAAACATTCTTCCCCTTACCATAATTTCACACAAAATCGTGCGGGGACAGACCCCCTGAATTTCCCTGAATTTATTTGAAAGCGCCTTCTGTTTTTGGAAAATAAACACTTTGACGATAGGGGTTTTAGGGTGTTGGGTTGGGTATGGGGCTGTGTTATACTTCAAAACGTCTTAAAACAAGGGAAAAAACAGGATTCACAATTAATAAAGGAGGTTTTCTCTCTATGGCTCGTCTTTTTGAAGGAATTCGTATAAAAAACATCGTTATTATTTTGCTTGGTACATTGCTTTTTGGTTTCGGGATTATTCATTTTAATTTGCAGAACGGACTTGCCCATGGAGGGTTTACCGGGATCACACTTCTAATCTATTATTTGTTCACGATTGAACCGTCCCTGACCAACCTGCTGCTCAATGTACCGTTATTTTTGATTGGCTATAAGCTGCTGGGCCGTGTAATGCTCATATACAGCATCATCGGAACGCTTGCCCTTTCAGGCTCTCTCCGTTTGTTCGAGCTTTATCCGGTCACGGAGATTCCGTTGCAAAATGATATGATCTTAGTTTCATTGTTTGCCGGTGTGTGTGTCGGTGCAGGCCTTGGTTTTATCTTCCGGGCAGGCGGCACAACAGGCGGTGCGGATATCCTTGCAAGGCTGGCAAACAAATATATAGGCATGAGCCTCGGACGTTTTATGTTTACATTTGACGCATTCGTTATCACAATCTCGATGATTCACTTAAATATGACACAGGCGATGTACACTCTTGTTACCGTGTTTGTAGCCAGCCGTGTAATCGACTTTATTATTGAAGGCGCAAGCGCAGCTAAATCAACTATGATTATCTCATCAAAAACAGAAGAGATCTCTGCAGAAGTGATTAAACGGATGTCCAGAGGATCCACTGTTCTCACAGGAAAAGGCAGTTTCACTCAGGATAATCGTGAAATTATGTACTGTGTAGTAAACCGTAATGAACTTATCCAGCTGAAAGCCATCATCGAAGAAATCGACCCTTATGCTTTCTTCTCCATCAATGATGTAAAGGAAGTATCAGGTGAAGGCTTTACGTTTGATCAGGCACAAAGACAAATCAAAGCAGACCAATCTTCAAAAGACGAAAAGTTCGTATCTGAAGATAAACTTGTCAGTCATTAAGAACAAAAGCGTAAGCGCCTTGGTCACGAGCGATAAAGAAAACTTGGCTTTTCGCCATGATGGCGAACTCCTTAGTTGCCCTTATGCTTTAGTACAAGCATTTCAGGCAGACCATCAGATTGAAGCTGCTATGCAGGCTTCAGATGATGGAATGAAATGACCTCTAGCTCGCAGGCGCTGGAGCTGGACGTGGAAAAGTTTCATCATAAAGTTATCCACATTTTAGAGATGTATAAATTCTTAAACAATAAAGACCAAGCCCCGGAAAGTCACTAAAGACTCCCGGGGCTTTATGAAGTCACTGAAAAAGTTCGGTCTTTAACTTTTTCAGTGACTTCTAAGCAATGAGCGTAACGGTTGCATCTTTCAAAAGCCTGATACGAGTGGCTTCTCGTAACAGGCGCGCAACCGGGTGGAGCCATTGCCATTCAAATAAAAGGTACTGAAAAAGTTGTTTTGTACTTTTTCAGTGGCCTCCTTTATGTCGTGTAAACTTTATTTTTTATTAGTGATTTTCAACCCGCCCGGTTCAGCATATAATCAAAGTACAGAAGTTCATATCCTTGAGAGGGGCGACCAATGATGGTTCGTAGTATTTATTTGTACGCAGTAATGCTGGTCACGTTAATAATGATGATTGGCGGAAGCGTAGCTGCAATCATGAGTTTAAGCGATTATTTTGTACCTTCTCCTTATTATGAATCTTACGCGAACTACATTTCCATGCACGAACACAACGTCAAAGAAGGATTCTCTGAAAAAATGTCTGAAGAAGAACTCCGCAGTAAATACGAAATGGAAAGAAATGATCACCATGAAATGCAAAAAAACTACGCTTTAAACAGCTTTTTTAAAAGTCTGGCATGGATCTTTATACCGCTCCCTGTCTTTCTGGTCGCAATCAGCCGTCTCAGAAAAAACAAACCCGCCTCCTAAAAGGCGGGTTTGTTTTTTTGACTCATGAAATAAGTACTACCTGCTTTTTACAAGCATCTTGATTGCTTCTTCTATGACTTCTTCACGTTCTGCATCCGTCTCAGTGTTTTCCCGCAGGCATTGTTCAAGGTTTTTGGCAACGATATAAGCTGTTGCACGGTCTACCGCTGTCCTTACTGCAGTCATCTGGGTAATGATATCCTTGCAGTCTTTCTCCTGCTCCATCATACGGAGAATCCCCCGCATCTGACCTTCCACTCTCTTCAACCGGTTCTTCATGTCATCTGAATACTTCATATCTCAACCACCTCAATCATTCCCTTTATATGTAACCTGATCAGTCTAATTAACCAGTATAATATAATCATATTATATGTATTTCCTTTTTCAAGGAAAAGAAATCCTGTTTTTATTCTTCTTTATAATATATAAGATAGACCTGCATATCAATGAGGATATTCTTGTATGAAGATGGTGGTATGCGATCTAAATTATGTGAAATTACCCCACATTCTCAAAAATATACAGGTGACTGTGTGAAAAAGTAGAAAATGGTAAATCTCTATTGTTTATCTTAAAAAGCCGGTGTAGTATTTGCTTAGCAAGTAAACAAAACATATCAGGGGGAATTTCAAATGAAAAAATACTTAAAACTTACACTCGCAAGCGTATTGGCTCTTAGCGTACTGGCAGCATGTGGAGACGCTGAAGACACTGACACTGAAGTAGAAGACACTGATGGTGTTGAAGAAACTGAAGTAGACGATGCTGAAGAAACTGATCTTGAAGACGACGCTGAAGGTGAAGATGACCTAGACGCTGAAGAAGACGACGTTGAAGGCGAAGACGATCTAGACGCTGAAGAAGACGAAGAAGAAGCTGACGAGTAAGAGAAATCATGAAAGAACCCGGAAATGATCCGGGTTCTTTTTTATGTATTTGTTAGAGTTAAATTTTAACTCGGCAATTACATCAGACTTCTACATACCATTCTCTTCCCACGGCAATGCCCGCAATCCTTCTGCCCTTTCTCCTTCACTGCTCTTAAAGCTGTTTTTCATCTGATTTATCTTTTTTTTCATTATGATAAAGCTGCTTATAATACTCCCGCTCAAGTTTATAGATCTGCCGTCTTACTGCATTCCAGTCTTCATTTGTCAGCGGTGTATTGCGAAGGCGGTCAGAAATCTCTGTGATGCTTTCCGAAGTTACTTCTTCTCCATCATCGAACTTCCTCTTCAGCTCCCGAATGTCATCCTCCATATCCTGGATCGTGTCATCCCATGAAAAGTAAAGATTCGCAGGCTCCAGTTCCTCCGACAGCGTATGTTTTATATAATACACCTGTTTCCTGGGACCGATCATGGATATATCCGTGGCGTGAAGGGTAATTTCAACTTCTTTTCCTTCAACCTCAACTGTAATGTACTTCATTTTCTTTGATAATTCCCGGTTATAGATACGCTCGAGCACATAAGACAGCGTAATGAAACACGTCCAGATAAACTTGTTTGGCGAGTGGACCTCTGACTTAATATTATGCTTGTCCAAAATTGACTGAATATCTTCCAGGACATCTTCGTACTTCCCTTTTCTAATCATTATGGCAAACTGGGCCTGCTCATGAAATTTCAAAAAGTTCGGGATTTTTATGATCGGAATGACAATTACAAGAAGTGTTGAAAGCAGCCCTAAAGTAAAAGCATAAGGATAGCCCATCAGGACCTGTTTTACCAGCATCTTGTCTTCACTTCGATTTTCCATCCTTGTAGAGATAAAGCCGACTACAAGTGGGAGGATGATAAAGATGGCAATGGATGTGATTCTCACGATCGTATCATCGTCCGGGACAAACGGAATAAACATCTCAGCCAGATCAGGAAAAAGAACGGATAAGAATACATACAGCCAATACAACGACAATAGCCCCATAAGACTGACTTTTGAATTATCCTTCGATGGAATACGGCCGAAAAAAGTGAGTGTAGCCATGCTGAATACTTTACTGAGAAGCTTTGCGAATCCTGTAATAATAATTCTGAAATACGGCATAACCTTCACCTTTTCTCTTGTGATATCTTCCTGACTACTCCCTGCCCCGTTCTTTTACCAAAGCCCCTTTTCTTCTATACCAGCGATAGACCAGGTAAATGACCGCGGCAGCAGCAAGAATACTGTAAATCATCCATTGGGCATTCTGAAACCAATCTGCCATTTTTTCGAGGTTCCCCAGTGAGCCTAGATAAAACATTAAAAAGGCCAGGGGAAAGAACCCCAGGAATGTAAATACGCCAAACGAAACTGGACGGATTTTACTAAAACCTGCGATATAGGCAATATACCCCATGCCAAGCACACGTCCCACTGCAATCATCCACTCGCCGTAATCCTGTATCCACTTCTCAGCCGTTTTTACTTTGTTTTTGGAAACCTTCTTCCTGATGAAAGGTTCATATTTAATACTTAAAAAGTACGGAATATAGCTGAACGCAACGTAAACTGCAGAACTCCCTAAAGAAAGAAGAACCATTTCGGTGAGCGTAGGATCTAAAATATAACCATATACAAGAACAAACAGCGCTGCGGGGAATGGGATTGAAACAGCCTCGATTACAATACCAACCATTAATCCTGCAATACCAATGTTCCTTAACACTTCAAGTATCATCTCAATCATTGTATCCCCTCCGCATACGCTACTACTTTATTTAAATTACCCTGTTTCCTTGACTTAAAACAGAAGAGCTGTGACCGCCTGGGCGTTTATCACATATAGTAATCATGAGAAGGAGGAACAAGACGATGAATCAAACCACAGAGACAGTAAGGCTCGGTGCCTTGATATCCACCTCACAGAAAAAGATACTAAAACAAAAAATGAAATTGGATAAACGTTACAGCTTTCTTGCTGCATTGGCAGCTGAAGCATCTGAAAGCCCGAACCTGACATTGTACTTTTTTTCACCCGAGGATGTCGATGTGACAAGCGGAGATATTCATAAAGCCCTGTACTGGGATAGAGAGAACAATAAGTGGTATGAATGCTCCGCTCCGTCACCAGAAGTAGTGTATGAGAGAATTTATGTCAAAAATGAGCTCGTCGACCGCGTTCGAACTTTTTTCTCTGACAACAACGTTCCTTTTATTAATGCCCGGGCTAACTTCAACAAACTCATATGTCACCAAAAACTGTCTGAAGACGTAAAAACCTCTCCTTACTTACCACCTGCAATTGAAGTCCGGAAAATAGAAGATATCCACCGTTTTCTTAAGGTACATGACGTTATTTATCTGAAAAAAGTCATCAGCAGTCTGGGAAAAGGTGTTATCAAGCTGGAGAAAACAGCTGAAAACTCGATAAAATACAGTTACTATAAAAGCCGCCTCCGGACACAGACGGTCAAAAGCATCTATGACTTAAAACCGGTCCTGCACCGCTTTTTTCATAATAAAACCTACATTGCACAGAGAGGCATCCCACTCATCAAAATTGGTGATCAGAGCATTGACTTCCGGGCTGAAGTTCAAAGAGGCAAAAACGGAATCATTATCAGCGGTGTATGTGCAAGGGCAGGGTTAAAAAATTCTCCGATCACCGTTCATTCCACCGCCATGCCATATGAGTTGTTCCTGAAAGAGCACCTTCATTATTCCGAGCAGAACATCAAAAACACAGTACTGAAGGTTGAAGAGTTTCTCACCACCATTTACTCCTCACTGGAGGATGCGTATGGTCCTTTTGGAGAAATCGGGATTGACTTTGGTATCGATACGAATAGGGACATCTGGTTCATAGAAGCAAACTCCAAAAGCGCCAAAGTCTCCTTCGAAAAATCCTACGGAGATGCAGGCCTGAGAGAGAATGCTTTCCATCTCCTCGAATATGCCGAATCGTTGCACCAAAAGGAGCCTGCTCAGGAAGGATGATTACCCCTTCCGGGCAGGCTCTGCTTTAATGAAGTAATGTTTTCATAGCCCAAAAGTATATTTTCATTTAACTAAGAAAGTGTCACCACATTTTATATAACAAGCAAATAACCCGTTTAGACAAAAGGTAATAGGGAAACAGTACCAATAGTGATAAAATTATGTACTATTTCCCTTTAGTCAAATCTATAATTGAAGTAACTGGATTACCCGGAAAGTGAGGGATCGCTGTGTTTGTTAAAAGAGAGGTACACGAGCGTTCAAATCGTAAGAATACCATGTTGGAGCAACTGTTTCCTGAGAGTTTTATGAGAAAGTATACTGACTATCGTGACTTTGATGAAATGGTTGAGGCCAGTAATATCTGCCTTGCTTCCGGTAAAGCGCAGCGGGAGATTGAAACCTGCCGTATATGGTCACAGTTTGTCAGAGAGCACACATCTTTTTCCGGCTGGCGGGAAATGAGAAAAACAGCAGCAGAACATTACAGCTACCCTTCAAAAATTCAAGCACCTCACCAAAAAATCTATTGAATATAAAGGATCCACGACCAGAAGCCGGGATCCTTTTTATTATGCTGTTTTTTAAAGATAGCATGTCACTCACCCAGTTTAAGTCGAAGAAGGCGGTCATCACCCGGTCCCGGATTGCCTCTCCCGTCTGTATTGTTAGTAATCAGATACAGACTGTCACCTACTGCGAAAACGTCACGGATCCGCCCCTCCCCTTCAAACAATACTGTCAGCTCCATGGTCTCTTCATTCAGCTGGAACAGGCTTTCACCTCTAAGTCCCGCAACGACTAAAGTCCCTTCCCAATTTTCAATTCCTGACGGTGCCCAGGTATCATCACCGGAATGAACGAGCGGTGTTTCCATCCCCTCTTCTTCTTCATCCCCTTTAATTACCGGCCATCCGTAATTAAGTCCCGGTTCGATAATATTGATCTCGTCGTGGGCTGTCGGTCCATGTTCCGAGCTGTACAGAGTACCGTCAATCCATGCAAGACCTTGCGGATTTCTGTGTCCGTAGGAATAAACAAGAGAATCATCCCATGGATTATCGTCAGGTATTTCCCCATCCGTTCCCACCCTCAGGATTTTCCCAGCCAGGCTTTCCTCGTCCTGGCTCAAGTCCACAATGTTGGCATCTCCCGTAGTCACGTATAAGAAGCCGTCCTCTCCCAGTTTGATACGACCCCCATTGTGGATACCGTCTCCTGGAATCCGGTCAACGATGACTTCTTCTTCTGTCCACACACCTTCCTCCTCGGTTACGAGTACAACACGGTTGTAGAGCTCACCTTCACTCTGGTACGTGTAGTATAAGTAGGCCTGTCTTGAAGCGTCTAAGTCTTCAGCCAGGGCCATTCCCAGGAGACCTCCTTCACCCTGTGATAAAACAGGAGCTGACGTTTCCACCTTCTGGCGCTCAACTTTTCCACTTTCATCAATTACAGCAATTTGACCATCCCGTTCCGTAATATAAAAAACGTCTTCAGCGTAGCTTATGTTCCAAGGTGCTTCCAGGTTTTCAGCCACCGTGTCCATCTGTATCCGGTCCGGAGAAATCACCCTCTCCTCCTTTGCATCCGCCTCTTCCGTTTCACCAGACCCACCATGTTCTGACGTTTCTTCTTCCGTTCCGTTCATCTCATTTTCCTCGGTCGTTTCATCTGCCCCGCATGCTGCCAGACAAAGAACAACCGCCCCTGCAATAAGTAATCTCTTCATCCTTCCCCCTCCTATTCTCTTATCTTTTCCCGTTTACGGACCCGCAAAACGGACAGGCTGATTATTCGCTTCTGACCCTGACCCCTTTATATAATGAAATCATCCCATTCATTAAAGGAGGATTACGATGAACACACAGCATCAGATTACATTGGCAAAACGACCAGAAGGACTTCCCGGACAAGAACATTTTTCATTTGAAAAAACAGACGTTCCTTCACCGCAAAAAGGTGAGGTTCTCATTCAAAGTATTTATATCTCGGTAGACCCTTACATGAGGGGCAGGATGGAAGATACAAAATCATACGTAGAACCCTTTCAGGTTGGACGTGTGATTGATGGCGGAGTTGTCGGAAAAGTCGTAGAGTCTGAGAGTGACAAGTTCAGTAAAGGTGATTATGTTATCGGTCATTTAGGATGGAAGGAATACTCCACAGCCAGGGAATCCATCATCAGAAAGGTTGATAAAAACCTTGCACCGCTCTCAGCCTACCTGGGCGTTCTGGGAATGCCGGGCCTGACCGCCTATTTCGGGATGACCGACATTGGCCAGCCTGAAGACGGAGAAACGGTGGTCATTTCAGGTGCTGCCGGTGCAGTAGGCATGATCGCCGGGCAAATTGCAAAGGTCCACGGTGCCAAAGTGATCGGCATAGCCGGTTCGGATGAAAAAGTGAGCCTGCTGAAAGAAGACGCAGGATTTGATGAAGCCATAAACTATAAAACGACATCTGATATTCATACTGCTTTAAGAGAAGCGTGTCCAAATGGGGTCGATGTTTACTTTGACAATGTAGGCGGGGAGATCTCCGATGCAGTCTATCCTCTGTTAAACGATTTTGCCCGGATTCCTCAATGCGGAGCAATTTCTTCATATAATAAAGGAGGAGATGATGTGGGCCCCCGTATCCAGACTTACATGATTAAGGCACGGGTACGTCTTCAAGGGTTCATTGTGTCGGATTATGCTGACCGCTTTGATGAAGGGGCCAAACAGCTTGGCATGTGGCTTCAAGAAGGTAAACTCACATACAAGGAGACCATTAACGAAGGGTTTGATAAAATTCCTGACGCCTTTCTCGGATTGTTCAGCGGTGAAAATACAGGAAAACAGCTGATTAAGGTAGCTGAGGAATAGTAAAAGCGCTGCTCTTTAAATCGTGGAGCAGCGCTTTTTTTAGTGTTCCTTCGCTCCACAAGCGCTTCTGGAATTTTTTCATCCTGAATAAGGATTAATTCTCCCTCAATCTTTTTTTCTTCCGGACAAATTACGCCCAATGAGAATGTTTATATTCGCTGTTTTCGGATCTAATCAGACTTACTTCATCTTACAGAAAATGAACATGAAGCCTGCGTGCCCTTCGCTTTCCGTGGCGGTGCCGGCAAGCCTCCTCAAGCTAAAAGGAGGCCACTAAAAAAGTAAAAAACAACTTTTTCACTGCCTTTTATTTAAGTGGCAATGGCTCCATTCGGTTGCTCGTCTGTTACGAGAAACCCAATCATAACAGGCTTTTTAAAACATGCAACCGTTCCGCTCATTGCAGGCACTTACAAAAGTTAAAGATCAAACTTTTTCAGTGCCTTCTTAAAGCTCTGCGGGGTCTTGCCTGGCCCCCACTGCCACAGGAGTCTCAGGCCCTTCTGCTTCAATATCTTTTTCAGCAATAGCAACAATCTTTACGAAAACAGCCTTTATATTTGATTCCATAAGAAAAAGATATTATAAACAGCAGACAAGTTAAGGAGAAATTTAATAAATTCTTATCAAAAAAGGCGGCCCATACGGTGAAAGTGCCACCTTATGAGCCGCCCTTTTAAGCAATGAACGATGCCGCTGCAAATCCAGTTATCAAATTTTTCAAATAACTATGACTGCTCCCTCAATCTCTTCTGCTCAAAGTATTCTTTGTCTTTTTTCACCGCATAAATGTGATGCCCAACGGCAAGGAGAAGTAAAATGACTGTGAGTACAGCAAAGTAGGCATTCCACCCGATTACATAGTAAAAACTGTAATTCCGCAGGTTTTCAATATACACATTTGACGGATCCACAAGGGGACTCACAATAAAATGGTAGATGGCAACGGAAAACAGGAATGAAACGATCATTAAACCGGTGATATACAATGTCGTTTTCAGCTTCGTCATTCTTATTCTTTCGATAATAATAAAGAACAAGTAACCAACACTTGCAAAAATTAATAAAAAAAGAAAGACGAGCGCAACGATTAACGTAGCTTCATTAATCATAAGAGCCCCCTGAACATTTGGAATTTTCTTTCTCCATTAATTGTAACGTGGTTTATTATATAAGAAAAGTATCATTTGAAATTTTTTGCAGACAGCTATTTTATTACCATAACGGCTTTTCTTTGGAGACGTATCTGTGCAGGAGTGGATCCCGTCATTTCCCCGTCACACTGAATCGTCATCGGCCGGTTGCTCGTAACGCCTATTTTTTCGCCTTTATGAACTGTAACCCCTTTACTTCCCACATGACTTCCCTTCAATGCTTTTGGAAGAACTGTAATCGCCTTCAGTTTATTCACACCGTGTATGACACACACATCTAACTTTCCGTCTGTTTCTGTGGCATCAGGGCAAATCATGATCCCTCCGCCGTAAAAGGGCATGTTTGCAGTAGCGATCAGCCAGACCCGGTTATATGTAAATGATTGTCCATCCACCTTCAGTGTAACCGATGTTGGTTTATAGCCGATCAGCACCCGTATTACACTCACCAGGTAAGACAGGTGTCCAGCATTGATTTTGTTAAACCACTTTTTATACCAAGACCGGTTCGTGATCTTTGCTACTTCTCCGTCAAATCCTGCACCGGCAGCTGTAATAAACAAACGGTCACCCAGGAACCCTGCATCAATGGACACCACATTACCTTCAAGACTTTTGTGTAATGCCTCCCCGGTCTCTGAAGGAATCTTCAACCCTCTTGCGAAGTCATTTCCCGAGCCGGCGGGGATGATACCCACAGGGACCGTTTTTTCAGCCAACGCATTTAAAACTTCGTGCACCGTGCCGTCACCGCCAATAACGATAACCCGGTCCCCTTTCTGAAATTCAATCTCCCGCAGCAATTCTTCACTATGGCCCTGAAACCGGGTCCATAAATCAATATAAGCTTCATCTCTCTTGTCAACCGCATGTTTAATCCCATGCCAGACCCGCTTTCCTTTTCCATTTCCAGCATTCGGATTAATTAAAAAGTACAGCATCCCCCATGCCCCCTTCTCTTTCTGTTTTCATTATACAATGCCACAGAGCTGTACAGTTGAATTAAAGAATCCGACCCTTTACAATGGAGGCAGGAATCCGAACGAAAGAAGGTGCGCCTTGATGAAACAGCCGGTTACCCATACGTATTACAAAGTGCAAAAGGTCGTCAACAGTATCGAACAGAAGACCGTAGAGCATGAAAGAACGATTACGATGGATAAAGAAAAAGTCACCACCGCCCACCGTGAATTCAAATTTGAAAACGTGTTTGACGTCTCTTACCGCTCCATCCAGGGGGAAGAAGGACTCATGTATCTCCATACAAGCCAGGGAGTCTATTCCTATATGGTTAAAGACGATCCGGCCGATTTCATTGCTGCCTTTAAGGAACTCGACAAACAATAATCCCCCGCCAGTTTCTCCCCCGGCTCCTTTTCTGCATTTTCAAAAATTTTGAATTTTTGATACAATGTAAAGAAAAAGGGGTCTGCATATAGTGAAAAATCACCCTGACTTACTTAAACAATTAAAAGAAAGTGTGGGAAATGTTCTTGTGGGTAAAGACAATGTTGTTGAACTCCTGGCCATCAGTCTCGTTAGCAGCGGTCACGTCCTTCTTGAAGACGTACCCGGTACAGGAAAAACAATGCTCGCCAAAACCCTTGCCACCCTCATGGACGCCGCGTTTAACAGAATTCAGTTTACCCCGGATGTTCTGCCGAGTGATGTTACCGGGATTCAATTTTTCAATCCAAAGGAACAATCCTTCGAGCTCAGGCCGGGTCCTGTCATGACAAATATTCTGCTGGCTGATGAAATTAACAGAGCCACTCCCAGGACTCAGTCCAGCCTCCTTGAAGTGATGGAAGAATTTCAGGTTACAATTGATGGTCAGACAATGCCTTTACCACAACCATTCATTGTCATCGCCACCCAAAATCCAATCGAATCCCAACAAGGGACATTTGCCCTTCCCGAAGCGCAGATGGACCGTTTTCTCATGCAGATTCCTGTTGGATACCCCACAAAGCAAGAAGAGAAAACGATGCTCAAACTCTATAAAACAAGTAAACCTCTGGACAATCTTACACCACTTATTTCAAATGAAGACATTACAGTGCTTCAGGAAGAACGGGGTAAAATCATGATTAGTGAAGCGGTAGAAGATTACCTTTTGGATATCGTTTCGGCAACACGGGAATCAGAAGATATTGAAGTTGGTGTCAGCCCCAGGGGAACCCTCGCGTTCATGAGAAGTGTCCAGGCCAGGGCTTTGCTTCACGGACGCTCTTACGTCACTCCCGAAGATGTGAAATTCCTGGCTCCCTGTGTTCTCGGTCACCGCCTCGTCCTCACTCTTGAGAGCACGATGACAAGGACGAAAGAAGACATTATGGACCGGCTCCTCCAAGGCATTGAAGCCCCCGTAGAGCAAGGTTATGTAAAATGAAGCAGCCGTGGACAAGGGATTTCCATTATGCGGCATCCTACACGATTCTGTTAACAATGGTCCCATTCCTTCTTTTATTGGCCGTCATATTCAGGGAAATTCTCCTGCTCGGTCTTGCGCTGTTTTTTACGTTATTTGTTTACGCAAATAAATGGTACATCAATTATGTGGCCGCTCATCTCTTTATCCCCCACGTAGCAAATGAGGTGAGGCTTTTTCCTGAAGATGAAGGCGTTCTTCACGTCCCATTCGAAAACCGGGGCAAAATTCCGATTTTTAACGGAAAATGGGGCTTCCACCTTTTTGACCACGAAGAAGCTGTTTCTGTTTTGGATGATCAGCAGCCGTCATCCTATAAACGCGCCTTTAATGTCCCTTCACAAACAAAGCGTGAGTATAAAACCTACGTAAAAGGTGTGAAGCGCGGGATTTCTCAGGTGCGGTCCATTGAAGTCGTTCTTTACGATGTTTTTAAACTCAGCTCCGTCCGGATGGTTTATCAAGGTACGTACCGGGGTGAAGTCATTGTCTATCCGAAACCGGCTCCTGTTGAAAACCTGGACACGCACCTCCAGCAATCAAGGGGCAGCCACACCAAGCCTCATTCTCTCTACGAAGAGATGACGATGACCAGAGGCTCCCGGGAGTACAGAACAGGTGACCCCTTCAACCGTATCAACTGGAAGACAACCGCAAGATCCGGAGAGCTGCAAACAAATATTTATGAAAAGGTTACTCTGTCAAAATGGACATTGGTTTTAAACCTGCGGGCTGAAAATCCCTTAATACCAACTCTTCAAAATCTTGAAGACGTGTTAAGCCAGGTTGCCTGTGCACTGCAATACGCGACAAAACAAGGAATCACCTATGAGATGTTTATTAATGTAAAGATTCCCGGTTCTTCAACCGGACTTCATGTGGAAGCAGACGAAGGAAAAAAGCATCTGATGACCTGCCTTGAAGTACTTGCTAGACTGCGCCATGGCCAGATCACAATAAACGAACAGCTGATGATGAAGAAGATCTTCGAGCATAATGGTACCTGTGCTGTCTTTCATTTCGGAACGTATGGAAAAACAGAAGAAGACTATTATTCACATGCTTCACAAAAAGGAACCAGTATTTCCATTATTACACCGCCAGGGTTAAAAAGAGGGAGGCAAAAACATGAAGAAGTGGCAACCTGACCTCCCACACTGGCTTCGCCTCTCTCTTGAGATGTGGTTCGTTTATCTATTGCTGTTCCCTGTATATATGGACACTGCAGGGTACACACCGCCGATCCCATTCCTCGCTGTCGTAATAGCAGGGATAATTGTGATTTCCTTTTTTATCAGAAATACAAAGAAGCTGAAATATTCTCTTCTTTCTATTCCAATCGTTATCACCGCAGCACTGCTGGGAGGCTTTCATATCTCCATGGCCATTTTCCTGAGCTTCACCCTGTTTTGGCGGGTGCGGGCGCACTTGACGGGGGATCAGGAAGGAACTGAGATAAAGGTATTATTCCTCTCTCTTTTTACAGGTGTGTTTTATTATCTCCTGTTTCAAAGTGCGCCGTATCACTGGCTTATTCTTATTTTCCTATCAATCCAGTTTTTCGGTTCGCTACTGGTCATTGCTTTCAACAACACCCTCAAAGCAGCAACGAACGGTGAACAAAAAAGACGACAGATGCGCTGGACCGTCAAGATGTTACTCGGTGTCGGCGGGATGGGTCTCCTCGTGGCTTTATTTACACCGATCATTACAGCTGCGATTTTGTTTATCACACGGACCTTTATTTACGCCGTCGGATGGCTCATGAGCCCGCTCCTTTTTCTCTTTACAGGGATTGAAGGTGAGGATATTGTCATGGAAGAGGGAGAAGATGAAGGTGACGAAGAAGCCCCATTACTGTTTGAAGAATTGGGTAACGTTGATGTGGACAGTACATTTATCGGGTCCATTACTTTTTACTGGATAGTGGCAGGCATTCTTTTTCTTCTTGCCTTTATCTACTTGATCCGAAAGAAAACATCGCGACCGGTACGGAGTAAAGATGAGTCATTTGAAGAAGAAGCTATCCGCCTTGAAGTTGAGCACAGTAACTGGAACTGGCTGAAAAAGCGGGTAACACCAAAACATGATGTCCGCCGTTCATTTTTAAAACTGGAAACAGCGATGGCCAAAAAAGGGCTCGCCCGATCCTTCCCTCAAACCGCAGAAGAATGGTTATTGGAACTGCCTATCGAAGAAGAAGAAAAAGAAAGAATCTACTCAACCTATGAAAGAGTACGTTACGGAGAGGAAGAGGTTTCTTCTACTGAACATAAAGCATTTAAACAGACGGTTTCAACGGTTATAAAACGGATAAAGAGGCATAAAGAAGATGAGCTTTCCAAGTAGACAGCTCGTTTTTGTATGGCTGTTTTTGTATAAATTGTTGCCAGAGAGGGTTCGAAGATTTTTTCTCCTACGTAAACAGCACCAACCTACCAAACTCAAAAAAAGCGGCTGGGACATAAAGAAAGTGTTTAGCAGAGAATCTCAACAATGCGCGAACATAGCGGAGTATATTTCAGGAGCGGTTTGTTTGCACTGCATGTTATTCGTTCAAATTTTCGTTGACTAAAATATTTCTGTCCCAGCTCGTTTTTATCGTGTTTGCCACCAGAAATCCGGAGCAGGCAGAGGGTCACTCAAACAATTTGTTTAATCTGTCCAAAAGAATAGACTCCTGAAGTTACCTTCAAGGAGTCCTTTGTCAACCTATTTCGCAAACTGCTCTTCTTCAGTGGAGCCTTTCAATGCTGTTGTAGAAGATGTTCCTCCGGAAATCACATTGGCTACTTCATCAAAGTAGCCTGTTCCTACTTCTCGCTGGTGCTTTGTAGCTGTATAGCCATACTGCTCACTTTCAAATTCAGCCTGCTGGAGTTCAGAGTAGGCAGCCATGCCACGCTGGCTGTATTCGCGTGCAAGTTCAAACATACTGTGATTCAATGCATGGAAGCCTGCAAGGGTAACAAACTGGAACCGGTAACCCATACGCCCAAGCTCTTCCTGAAACTGTGCGATCGTAATATCGTCCAGTTTTTTCTTCCAGTTAAAGGACGGTGAACAGTTATAGGCAAGCATCTTGCCCGGGAATTTTTCATGAATCGCATCTGCAAATTTCTGAGCTTCCTCAAGATTCGGTTCAGATGTTTCACACCAGATCAGATCTGCATAAGGAGCGTAGGAAAGTCCTCTTGCAATCGCCTGGTCGATTCCGGCGCGGGTCCGGTAAAAACCTTCTGCCGTTCTTTCCCCTGTAATGAATTCATGATCTGCAGGATCCACATCACTCGTGATTAAGTTTGCGGCATTCGCATCGGTCCTGGCAATGATCACAGTAGGAACATCCATTACATCAGCAGCCAGTCGAGCTGAAATTAAGTTACGAACCGCCTGCTGTGTTGGAAGAAGCACTTTTCCTCCCAAATGACCGCATTTCTTCTCGGAAGAAAGCTGATCTTCGAAGTGAACAGCCGCTGCCCCTGCTTCAATCATTCCTTTCATAAGCTCAAATACATTCAGCTGCCCGCCAAAGCCCGCTTCCGCATCAGCTACAATCGGAACAAACCAGTCTGTGTCGGTTTTTCCTTCACTGTATTCAATCTGATCTGCACGCTGAAGAGCCTGGTTGATTCGTTTTACAACACTTGGTACACTGTTTGCCGGGTACAGACTCTGGTCCGGATACATCTGTCCGGACAAGTTAGCATCAGCTGCTACCTGCCACCCGCTCAGGTAGATGGCTTTAAGTCCTGCCTTAACCTGCTGAACTGCCTGGTTACCTGTAAGGGCACCAAGGGCACGGGTAAATTCTTCTTCATTCAGCATTTTCCACAGTCTCTCTGCCCCCCGTCTTGCAAGGGTATGCTCAATTGTAATAGATCCTTTCAGTTTATCTACCTCTTCAGCAGTATAAGGACGTTCTACTCCCTGCCATCTTGCGTTCGTCTGCCACTCCTGGTTTATTTGCTCTGCTTTTTTGTTCATTTTAAGATCCCCTCCGATTGTTTATCAAGATATGGATAAGCTACAAGTGTTAAAAACTCAGTAAATGTTTTCTGCGTGACAAGCTGCTCAAAAATATTCCTGGCCAGGGGAAACCTTCCCCGTGAAAAGACTTCGTCACCCGAATTTATCTTGATTTTTTCAAGCTCTTCGTCAATAAAGCCGCTCACAAGCTGTTCGGTAATGTCAGTTCCCTCTTCAAGCTTTCCTTCAGGATGCTGGATCCACTGCCAGACCTGTGCCCTTGAAATTTCAGCAGTCGCTACATCCTCCATCAGGTTATGAATCGGTACAGCCCCAAACCCTCTAAGCCACGCTTCGATGTACTGAAGACCGACACTTATGTTGGCACGAAGTCCCTCTTCCGTGATCTGTCCCTTTGGTACACTGAGAAGATCTTCTGCCGTTACATGAACATCATCACGCTGTTTTGAGCGTTGATTTGCCTCTGGCATATACTTATCAAACACTTCCTTTGCAACGGAAACGAGCGCCGGGTGGGCTACCCACGTGCCATCATGCCCGTCTTTTACTTCCCGTTCCTTATCTGCACGCACCTTTTCAAGTGCCCGATTGTTGGCTTCTTCATCGTTTTTAATCGGAATCTGGGCTGCCATACCACCGATGGCATGGGCATTCCGCTTATGACACGTCTTCACAACATACAGTGTATAGGCCCGCATAAAATTAACGGTCATCGTTACCTCTGAACGATCAGGCAGAATGTACTTTTCATGGTTTCTCAGTATTTTAATATAGCTGAAAATATAGTCCCACCGGCCGCAGTTGAGTCCTGCACTGTGTTCACGCAGTTCATATAGAATTTCATCTGCCTGAAAAGCGCCGTGAAGGGTCTCAATCAGAACCGTAGCCTTTATCGTTCCCCGTGGAACTCCAAGTTCATCCTGGGCAAAATTAAAGACGTTATTCCACAGCCGGGCTTCTTTATACGACTCCAGCTTCGGAAGATAAAAATACGGTCCCAGCCCTCGGCTTAGCAGCTCTTTCGCATTATGATAAAAATAAAGACCAAAATCGAATAATGAACCGCTCATTGGTGTTCCGTCAACCTCAACGGACATTTCATTCAAATGCCAGCCCCGTGGGCGGACAATGAGTGTTGCAGTCGTATCGTTAAGCTTATATTCCTTCCCGTTAGGTGCGGTAAAATCAATCGTTTTTCGAATCGCTTCGTACAAATTCACCTGGCCCTGAAGCTGATTTTCCCAGGTTGGCGAGTTTGCATCTTCAAGGTCTGCCATAAATACGTGAGCCCCTGAGTTCAAAGCATTGATTACCATCTTTTTATTCCCGCTCGGACCCGTGATCTCAACCCGACGGTCCTGAAGGGGTTCCGGAACATCATCCACTGTCCAGCCCGAATCTCTCACACTCTTCGTTTCTTCCAAAAACACCGGAAGCTCTCCTTTATCAATCGAACGCTGCGTGTCCTCCCTCTGTTTTAATACAGATTGACGATCACCCTCAAACTTCCGGTGCAGTTTACAAATAAATTCAACTGCTCCATCCGATAGAATTTCAGAAAACGTCTCATTTCGCAATGCTGAAAACTGAATATCACCCTTAGACATAATAGCCCTCCTTCGTTACTCGATACTTCCGTTACCAAGACAGAAATGACAGATTACAGCGCCTGTACCACAACAGTCTTCACATTCCAGGTGGTGATCACCTGTTTTATGTTTCGCTGTTGTCTGACACTTCTTACAGCCGATATCACCGTGCCCGTTACATTTGTGACAGTTCATTTTAAAATCCCCTTCCGTTTTTTGTTGTTCTACTGTTATGATACAGTTTTTATTATGTTATGTATTATATAACAGGAGGTTCAGAAAAAACAACCGGTTTATCCAAATTATTCTGATTTTTTTATAAAATGTGTGTATAACCCTATAACAGCAACGTTATCGCTATTAATCTTTATTTCTGTTGTATAGCAGACTGAAGTCTGACTGCCAATTTACAAAAATTTAACAAAAAAGAATTGAACCCCCCGTACCGTTAAACTAGAATGAGAATTGTACATAAATAACATCTTGGGGGTTTTGGCATTATGAAGAAAATATTGATGATGAGCGTCGGGGTTATGGCACTGTCTCTCGCAGCCTGCGGAAACGGGGATGAAGAGGACGCACTGGTAATGGGGTTTGTACCTTCTTCCGACTCAGATAACATTGCTTCTACAGTTGAACCGCTGGCAGACGAGTTATCCGAGATCCTGGGGCGGCCTGTGGAAGGCTCTGTAATGGTTAACTATTCCGGACTGGTTGAAGCCATGGGAAGCGGAAATGTGGACATCGGCTTTCTTCCTGCGCTCGGTTACGTGCAGGGTGAAGAACGCTATGGATTTGAAGTTATTTTGAAATCTGAACGAAACGGGGAAGATTCCTACCGTGCCCAGTTTGTCGTTCATGAAGAAAGCGGCATTGACAATATTGAAGATTTAGAGGGAAAGTCGTGGGTATATCCTGATCCCGCTTCTCCTGCAGGATTTTTGTTCCCGGCTACGCACCTTGCTGAAAACTACGGTGTTGAAGACGTGCAGAGCTTTTTCGGTGAGGAATTCCAGGCCGGTTCCAATGACGGGGCTTTAGTAAGTGTGTATGAAGGGGAAGCAGATGTAGCGACAACATTTGAAGATGCCCGTTCTGTTCTTACTGATGATTATCCGGACATTATGGACACGCTGAAGGTTATTGAATACACAGAAGCGATTCCAAACGACACGATCACTCTGATTGAAGAGCTCGATGAAGACCTTAAAGCAGAAATTAAAGAAGCTTTTCTTTCCTTCAACGAAAATGAAGAAATGATTCAGATTATGAACGATGTTTATCGCTGGGACGGCATCATTGAAGCTGATCCAAGTGACTACGACATCGTCCGTGACGCTTACAATTTGTTCCGTGATGATATTTCACTGGATTAATAATGTTAATAAAAAATATTACACTAACATCACCAGCACAGACCAAGGCTATGGTCAGTGCTGCTGATGTTTTTATTTAAAGCACCTCTGCAAAAGAATTGTCACTACAGAAGGTGCTTCATTTCTGCGGACCCGCCTGTCTCATGTATGATACGAAAACAGCGGAATTCATTGTCCGGTTTTTGCTTTGAACAGTTCCATTAAAAGCGTAGTCAGATTTCCCGGGGTCCCCTCCGCAACCTTCCTGTCATCTATATGTGTTACAGGAAGCACTTCAGACGTGGTACTCGTTAAGAATACTTCGTCAGCGCTGAACAGTTCTTCAGTCGTGTACTCCCGTTCCTCAAACCTGATTGCCGCTTTTTCACAAATCTCTTTTACAGCCATGCGGGTAATTCCCGGCAGAATCTGCTTTGACAGCGGTGTCGTAATGACGGTGTCGTTTAATACGATAAAGATAGTAGACGACGAGCATTCTGTTACTTTGCCATCTTTGTACAGAATGGCTTCATAGGCGTGTTTTTCTGCTGCAGCTTGTTTGGCAAGAATATTGGGAAGCAGGTTCAGGGATTTAATATAACAGTTTGCCCATCTCTCATCCGGGTGTGTAATGACAGATACACCATTGTTCAGCATTTCTTTACTAAAAGGCGCCATCGGTTTTATGGTCATGGAAACAGATGGGGGAACATCCTTTGGGAAAAGGTGGTTCCGTTCAGCTGCCCCCCGAGTGATCTGCAGATATACACTGCAATCGGGAATTGCCGCTTTTTTTACCCCTTCTTCAATAATGGTGCGGATGGAATCAATCCCCCCTTCAAGATCGATCCGGATCGCCTCTGCACTCTTTTCCAGCCGTTCCAGGTGCTCCTCAAGCATAAATCCTTCTCCGTTGTAATAACGGATTACTTCGTATACACCATCACCAAACTGGTGACCCCTTTCCTCAATAGGGACAGCTTTCTCATCCAGTGCTACGTACTTGCCGTTTATAAATCCAATGCTCATGTGTGCCTGCCTCCTTCTTAAGATTACTTCTATTCTAACTTCTTTCCTTTGGAGCGTGAAGACAAAACCCATCAGTTTTGTTGCGGGGGAAGACATATTCCCTATGGGTCATAAAATGAGGGGTAGGGTGAAATCAACCGGAGAACTTCAGAAGGGATGATGGGATTGGACAATTTACTGTTAAAAAAAGAATTTATCTTCCGTACAGCTCAGTATGGTACAGAGTGAATTTGAAAAGAAGCAGAAAAGTAAACTGATTATGTACTTATTATGGTGGTTCACCGGGGTTCTGGGTGGTCACCGCTTTTACCTGGGAGATGTAGGTTACGGAGTAGCTCTTCTTCTCTTCGGCTGGCTTACCTTATTTATCTGGCCCCTGATCGATGTTTTCTTTATCGGGAAACGCCTCGAGCAAATGAATGACCACTTGGAAAATGATATCATACATCAGGTCAAAGGCTATACACAGGAAGCTGCTCATTAGCAGCCGGCTCTAAAGAAGTTTCCTTGAAAAGGTACGGAAGATTACACCTTTTTAAGTAGGCTTCTTTTTTTGCTCTGCTTAACTTTAATGGTGAGTTTCAATTATTCCTTTTCACACGCCACTTCTGCAGCAATAACCTTTAACACATCCCTTATATCATTTTTAGCCGCCCATACCTCCCTTTCCCCATTTTCATAAATATAGGTAATGACCCTGAAATGCGGGAGGAAAACTCATGGCAATTCTCGTTACCGGATGTGCCGGTTTTATCGGTGCCCATGTCGTCAAGCGGTTAACAAAAGAAGGGTACACCGTTGTGGGGCTGGATAATGTAAACAGTTACTACGACCCCCGCTTGAAACAAGCGCGCTTAAAATGGATTAAGCATCCACTGTTTACGTTTTACAAGGTTGCTCTGGAAGACAAAAAGAATATGGTAGATCTTTTTGAAAAAGAAAAGCCTGGCCTCGTTATTCATCTGGCAGCCCAGGCTGGCGTGAGGTACAGCCTTGAAAACCCGGACACGTACATTCAATCAAATGTAACAGGTTTTATGAACCTTCTCGAGTGCTGCCGTCACTATCCTGTAGAGCACCTTATCTTTGCTTCCACCAGTTCTGTTTACGGCCTTAATAAGAAAATGCCGTTCTCTACTGATGATAATACCGATCATCCTGCAAGCTTATATGCAGCAACGAAAAAAGCAAATGAAATGATGGCCCATACGTACAGTCATCTATTTAACATTCCCTCGACAGGCTTGCGGTTTTTTACTGTTTACGGCCCATGGGGACGCCCGGATATGGCTCTTTTTACGTTTACTAAAAACATTCTGGAAGGAAAGCCGATTCAAATATTCAATAACGGAAACATGATGCGTGATTTTACGTATATCGATGATATTGTTGAAGGCATTGTCAGGCTGTTGAGCAATAAGCCGGCAGGTGTAAATGACAGCCTGGATCCACCACCATCGGAGAGCAGTGCTCCTTACAAGCTTTACAATATCGGAAACAACACACCTGTTCCGTTATTGGATATGATTGCCGCACTGGAAAAAAAACTTGGTATCTCCGCTAAAAAAAAGTACCTCCCTCTTCAGCCGGGAGATGTGAAAGACACATTTGCTGATGTGAGTGATTTGATGGCAGCAATCGGCTTCAAGCCCTCTACTTCAATTGAGCAAGGTGTTGGAAAGTTTGTGGACTGGTATAAAGATTATCACAATAAGTAAGCCTCCGCGGGCGGTTCGGGAGCCTCCTCAGCGCTGCACGCTTGCGGGGTCTCCCCGGAACTCGCTCCTCCCGCAGGAGTGTGGCGCATTTGCTCCAATCAACACTTTTTATAATTGAAATGATCTTTAGCACATAAGCAATAAAAACCAAAACCACTTTCATGCTGCAATCAGAGCCCTATGTGGTGATGTAATTTCCGGACTTTGACTTTTTCAGTGGCATTCTATGTCCTGCTGGGTCTTGCCTGGCTCCCCGCGGCCACAGGAGTCTCAGGCACTTCGGCTTCATTACCTTTTTCAAAACGGGTCTTGCTCAGCTGAAAGGAATATGTTACTGCGGAAAGGTAGCCAATTCCTTTCAACGAAACTCAACATAGAATCCCTCCCCAACATTGTAAAGTCAGCCTTAATAAAAGAAACCGGCTCACAAGGTTCCACCTTTATAAGCTGGTCTCTCTCTTACACGCTTACCTTGGCAGGGTAAAATTCAACAAGTCAGCCTTAAACAATTCCCGTCCGTCTTCTCCATAGAAAGGACCGTATTCAAGCTCAAAATTCTCGTAGAGCTCAAATTCGTCCTTGTAGAATAAAAACACTTTCATGTCTTCCGTATCATTTCCAGATTCAAGCATTGTCTCTGTGCCTGGCTCAAGCATTCCCTCAGGCATATACCTGGCCCGGTTTGTATCTACCGTTAACATAGAACGTGTCGAGAACATGCTGATTGGTGAATCAGACTGGTTGTCCACATGGAAAAGGACTGTTAACGCCACCAGACCATCCCCCGTGTCCGTAAAGGCTTCTTCAAAGGAAGCTGTAGGCTCAAGTTCGGTATACTGAACACCTTTTAACGTCACCCGGACATCGTCAATCATTTCCTCCTGGTTAATGGATGTGTCTTCAAAGATGATCGACTGTTCTGCAATGTTGTCAGTAACAAGTTTACTCTGATAAAGATCCGGTCGAGAGGAGACTTCGTCACCCTGTTCACTCGAATAAATAAAGTCAAACACCCCTTCTTCACGGTAACCTCCGGAGAACTGATCGTTATCCGCGGCTCCTCCTGAAATAATAAACTTCGGATTCGTATTCGTCAGCCTTTCATATTCTTCGTTTGAAAAAGCAAAGGAAACCAATCCGGACACCTTCTCTCCAGCTCCGTATTTTGAAACCTCTTCCTCCATTTCCGATACCACCACATCAGTGTCATCAATAAAAAGTCTTGGCTGTGATACGGAATAGTCATACTGGTCATTTATTTGAATTCTTAACGACATGGGGTAATACATAGCCGTGTCTTTTTGATTATCAACCGTTATCTTAGCTGTGACCAGGTACCCATCAACCTCATCGTTAAAAGGAATCGTCATATTTCGGTTCATATCTTCTATTTTCACAAGCTGGTACTCGTCAACACTTACAACAAACCCGTCCATGTCATGAACAAAGCCTGCATTACTGTTCGTATAAATGACCTCAATATCGCCTTCAGAGAGCTCAGGAATAGAAGGGTTTAACAGACTGTCGTCTGATGCTCCTGTATCTGTTGTTGCTTCCTCCTGCTCTTCTTGTCCGGCTTCTTCTGTATCGCCACTTTCGTCTCCTTCGTCTTCAGTGGTTCCTTGTGCCTCTGTCTCTTCAACGCTGTTATCAGCTTCCTGTTCTTCAGAAGGTTCTTCCTGATCCACCTGACCTTCTTGTTCGTCCTCAGTAGCTGGTTCTGGTTCGTTTGCACTTGTAGTGTCATCATCACTGCCGCAACCACCTAATACAAGGGATAAACTCAGTAACACCGCTCCAAACACGATTGTCTTTTTCATCTCGTTCTCCTCCATCAGCCAATATGAAATTTTTAGAATATATTACCTGTTTCTGTATACCCCTTTTCTTATAAAAAAGAAACTTGTTCGAGTAGTGAAATATTAAAAAAGAAAAAGAAGAAGCCTCTAAAGACTTCTTCCTTACATCAGAATACTCTTTTCAATTTCCTTCATCTTATAAAAATACCCTTGCTTCTCCATCAGGTCCCGGTAGGTTCCCGCTTCTTCAATACGGCCATCGTTCATTACAATAATCTGGTCCATACGCTCAAGACCTCTCAGGTTATGACTGATTAAAACGAGGGTATCATTTTTTGCCTGTTCGTAAAGTTCATCAAGAACCTTCTTTTCCGTCACCGAATCCACAGAAGACACCGGTTCATCCATCACCCAAAGTGGTGCTCCTTTAAGCATGGCTCTTGCAATAGCAAGACGCTGCTTTTCTCCGCCGGACAAATTCCCGCCTTTTTCATAAACACGGTCATTCAAGGAGAAATCACTCAGCATTACTTTTTCCAGAGCCCTGGTCATCTCATTATCCGTTACAGCGTCCCGTGCGATACGGAGATTATCGGCAATCGTTCCATAGAAGAAATGGTTTTCCTGCAAAACCACATTGACAGAGCGCCAGATGTCTTCTTTATCCAGCTGTTCAGTATTTTTTCCTGCCAGCCTAACGTCTCCTGAATCCGGAGACAGGACATTCAACATTACTTGCATAAGAGTGGATTTACCGGAGCCGCTTGCTCCGACAATCGCTGTCCTGGAGCCTGCCGGTAACATGAAACTCACGTCTTTGAGAGCCTGTCGCTCATCCTCGGGAAATGTGTAACAGACGTTTTTTCCTGAAATTTCATAAGCTTCCTGAGGCAGTGATGATGTGTTCTCCCACACTGCGTCTTCTTTTACATCAAGAACGGAAGACAGACGATTCACAGACTGACGGCTTCCTTCGTAATGAGTATGAAACGAAGCCATGGGTGTGGAATTTTCAAATACTGTAAGGGACGTTAACACCAGCATAGCAAGGAACAGCCCGTTTAACTCCCCCGTTGAAGCGAGATAGGCGCCTATCCCCAGCACGATCCACGTAACAGTCAAAGCAACAGCCCCGTTTACCGACTCGCTGTAGGCAGATTGAATGTGTTCTTTTTCCTGCTCCTTTACATAAGAGGCGGATGCTTCTGTTAATGCCTTCTCCTGTTCAGAAAGACGCTGGTGTATTTTCAGATCACGAAATCCGTAAAGAAGTTCCGCAGCCTCTGTGGAGAGAGCCCCCCGTTCTTCCCTCACGGTGGCATTCGTCTTTTTCTGCCGGTATGCGAACCAGGCCGGAATCACAAATCCCGTCAGGATAAGCCCCCCGACAATTGCCAGTGTCACGTAAACGGAGAAAAACAGCGTGAACACTATCGTGCTGAGAAAGATCGTCACCATCACTATCGGCGGATAAAAGACTCGCAGAAAGAAAAACTGCAGATGCTCTACGTCTCCGACTATTCTTGCCAGTAAGTCTCCGCTCCGGTATTTTTGAAAGATTCCCGGGGCCAGTGGTTCAAGCTTATTGTAGAAGTGGACCCTCAGATTGCTGAGAATCGTAAACGTTGCATGGTGAGAGAAATACCGCTCAGCATAGCGGCTTCCCGCTCGTAAAAAGCTGATAAACTTCAAGAAAGCTATGGTCATGGTTAACGTGTATAAAGGAGGTGCGAGCGCTGCTTTAGAAACCAGATATCCGCTCGATGCAAAAAGAGCCACAGCAGCCACCCCGGCAATAAAGCCAAACAAAATGGAGTAAAGGACGTCCTTTTTTTCTTTTGAAATCAGGGAAAACATGACGGCTAAGTCCTTCATTCTTCCACCCCTTCTTGCTGCAGTTCAACCATGTTTCGATAGTCTACAGAGTTTTCCATCAGGTCCTCGTGTGTACCCTGGGCAGCCACGGCTCCATCATCCAGCAGTATAATTGTGTCAGCCTGTTTGATCGTATAAAGTCTGTGAGCAACCGTAATTACAGTGGCACGCTGAGACAGTTCTTTTATAGATGTTTGAAGAATCTGCTCGGTTTCAAGGTCGAGTCCGACAGTAGGTTCATCGAAAAGGATGATCGACGGATTCTTAATAAACGCCCGTGCCAATGCTACACGCTGTTTCTCTCCTCCGCTCAGACCGCGTCCTCCTTCTCCAACCGGAGTGTCGTACCCTTTTTCAAGTCTTGTAACCATGGATGCGATCCCTGCTTTTTCAGCAGCGGCTTCAATCTCTTTTCTCGTAACCTTGTTTTCCATACCGAGAGCAATATTGTCCGCAATCGTTCCGGAAAAAAGATAAGGATGCTGGGAAATATAGCTTAACTGACCAAACCAGTCCTCTTCTTTCAGGATTGAACGGTTCTTGCCGTTTATAAGGATCTCACCGCCGGACGGGGCTGCGAGTCCTGATAGAATATGCAGTAACGTTGTCTTTCCTGAACCGCTCCGGCCAATAACAGCTGCATTAGCATTTGACGGAATAACCGTGTTCATTTCTTTTAACGCGAACCCTTCAACACCGTATTGGAAACGAACGTTCTTTAAAACGATCTCCGGGGAAGTGATGCCTTCGAAAGGCTCGGTCCCCCACTCCACAGGCTGTTCCGGCTTATCAATTTCTTCTTTAATCCGGTTTGCCGCAGCCATACTGCCCCGGCCGGAGTGAAACGCTGTACCGAGGTTTTTAAGAGTGTTGAAGAATTCAGGTGCGATTGTGAGCACAAGAAACGCAGTGAAAAAGGAAATACTCTCGTATATGACCAGGCGCAGACCTACTTCAACTGCAATAAGAGCGATACTCAGCATCGCAATAAATTCAAGCATTAAAGAAGACAGGAATGCGACCTTCAGCACATTCATTGTTGCTTCCCGGAAGCGCAGACTGTTTTCACGTATTTGTTCACGCTGTTCTTCGCCACGACCATACAGCTTTAATGTAGCAAGACCTTGCAGTGTATCTAAAAATTGTCCTGAAAAGCGGGTCAGCTCTTCCACTTGCTCGTCCTGCTTTTTCTGAGTCACCTTTCCGATAAGAATCATGCAAAACGGAATGAACGGTGCCGTAATCAGTATAATAAGACCGGAATAGGGGTTTACAATAAAAATCGTAACTAAAAGCATAAGCGGAACCACATATGTGAGAATCATCTGTGGAATATACCTGCTGTAAAAACCGTCCACTTCGTCCACCGCATCGAGCATGACACTGACTTTTTTACCCGACTGCCCCTCCAGGGAAGCCTGGACCGGATTTCTTGTAAATTTCTTCAGAAGTGCTTCGCGAAAATCCTGTTTGACTTTTGAAGCCATCCGGATCCCCGTGCGGGCTGCGAAATAGGAAAGGAGGGAGCGCACAAGTAAGACAACCAATAGAGCGCCAAGGTAGGGCACTGTCCACGAAAAGGACCGTCCCTGCATGAAGATCCCGTCAACAATGAGCACAATTAAGTACGCCTGGGCGATCATCACCGCTCCTGTGAGAAAGCTTGTTGTATAAAGGGCATTCACCTTACTGCGCTGGGCAAATGCGAGTTTCTTTAATTCTTTCATAGTCTTAAATCCCCCATTTAAGGTGGTTTACATTCAATAATTGTTGTGATTGTGAATATTTTCACAAGTTTATTTTAAAATAAAATCCTTTATGAAGTAAAGGAATTTTAACCGTCCCTTTATTATAAACGATATGATGGGTTTTTACATGTACGGTGCTCACGATTTTTTTGACAAGTGTGTGAAGATAAATGGCGGAAGAAGGTTTAGACAAGTTAGTATGGGGTTTAATCAAGTTAGGCTTTGCTTTAAACAAGTTAGAGTACGATTTAAACGATTTAGTCTTCATCTCCCCTTCCCCACTCCCCAAAAAACGAAGGTGTCTCAAAATGTCCCGGTAGATTGGCTATGGCTCCACTCATTGCTTCGAGGTTGACTCAAAAGGTAAAAAACCGACCTTTTGAGTCAACCTCCTCCTCTTATTTTATCACCAGATGATCTTTCAATTGAGCCCTGAGAGCTCTCTTTAAAAACTTCCCGACTGACGTCTTTGGAATTTCATTCAGGAACACAATGTCATCCGGAAGCCACCACTTGGCAAACTGCGGCTTCAGAAAATCCATGAGGTCTTCTTTTCCCACTTCATCCTTATACTCATCTTTCAGCACCACGCACGCCACGGGCCGTTCCTGCCATTCAGGATGGGCAACCGCCACTACACTTGCTTCAAAGACGGCGTCGTGTGCCATAAGAGCATTCTCGATATCTACAGAAGAAATCCACTCCCCTCCGCTTTTAATCATATCCTTGGTTCGGTCGATGATTTTTATGATCCCTTCTTTATCCACCGTTACAACGTCCCCCGTATGAAGCCATCCGTCCCTGAATGCCTCTTCTGTACGATCATCCCGGTAATACTCATTTGCAATCCACGGGCCTCGGAGCATTAATTCACCCATGTCCTCACCGTTCCACTCTACTTCTCCCCGCTCACCAACGACCTTCATCTCAAGTCCTGGAACGAGGAGCCCCTGCTTGGAGCGCACATCCAGCTTTTCTTCTTCACCAAGATCATCCTGATAGCTCTTTAACTTTGAAACGGTCACAAGAGGACTGGTTTCGGTCATACCGTATGCGTGTAAAAACGGAACATTATATTTTGTTTCATAGGCACGGATCATCCCTGATGGTGCCGCAGATCCTCCACATAACACAGCCCGCAGACTCGTTGTATCATAATCGCCGCTCTCAAGTTCGTTCAACAGCCCGAGCCAGATTGTCGGAACGCCTGCAGTAATCGTCACCTTCTCTTTTTCTATGAAATCTGCAAGCAGCTTCGGTGTAAACTGAGGTCCCGGAAGCACCTGCGTTGTTCCGAGCATGGTTGCTGCAAACGGCAGTCCCCAGGCATTCGCATGGAACATCGGAACAACAGGCATACACCGGTCTGCTTCAGAGAGGCCGGCAGTGTCGGCCAGACCCAGCGCAAAACTGTGCAAAACGATCCCCCTGTGAGAGTAAACGACACCTTTGGGATTCCCTGTTGTTGCAGACGTGTAGCACATTCCCGCAGGTTCATTTTCATCCAGGTCTTTTATAAAAGCAAAGCGTTCATCTCCCTTTTCCAGCAGGTCTTCGTAGGAATACAGAGGGGAAATATCTGACTCGGGGAGTTCCTCTGAATCTGTCATGACAATAAATGCTTCCACCGTTTTCAACTGGTTCTTCACTTTTTCCACTAGAGGCCATACATCTTCGTCTACGAGAAGCACTTTATCCTCTGCATTGTTAATGATGTAGATAATGTGTTCAGGACTCAGACGAATGTTGATTGTATGAAGTACAGCTCCCATTCCCGGAGCTGCGAAGTAAACTTCAAGGTGGCGGTGATGATTCCAGGCCAGCGTAGCTACACGGTCTCCTCGTTCAACCCCAAGCTCCGCAAGAGCTGATGCGAGACGGCGCGTACGTTTTCCGATCTCTATGTAAGTAAAGGACGAAACCCCGCCGGACGTTCGTGAAATCACCTGTTTTTCAGGAAAAAACTGCTCTGCTCTTTCCATCATGGCTCCTACTGTTAATGGTACATTCATCATCATACATTTCCCCTTCCAGAGTATTATGTGTTCTGATTTTTATCCATTTGACTTAAAAGCTCTCTTGTATGTTCACCTTTCAACGGCGGTCTTGTGCTGATCCTGCTCTTATGCTGCGGAAATGTCGCTGCCTGCCGGGTACCGTCTTCATTATCCCAGACAAGGTTTTTCCCTTGAAAATATGGAGTTTTATTAATCTCACTCGGCTCAAGAACCGGTGTAAGACAGCAGTCATGTTCAAGACCGAATAAAGTCCACTCCTGGAGTGTTTTACCGGCAAACAAAGACTGTATTTCCTTAAAAACCGTATTTGATTCTTCAGTCGTTGACCAGTGAGAGCTGATCCAGTCGGGGCGGTTTACTCCATCGCAAAAATTCGTCCAGAACTTCTTCTCCAGTGCCGCCAGAGCCGCATACCGCCCATCTTTTGTCTCATAAAGACTGTAGCAGACGAGTTCGCCGTCAAGGAGAGAAATACCGGTTTCCCGCCCTGTTTCCTGTTCGTAGATCACGTGATTGGTCATAAGAGAAACCATCGAATCTGCCAGGGAAAGATCCACATACTCACCTTCCCCTGTTCTCTCTTTTTTCACCAGAGCTGCAAGGATCCGTTCATTTGCAGTAACACCCCCGAAAAGGTCGGCAAACGTATTCGTCGGATGAACCGGTGAGCCACCTTTGTCTTTCATCTGAGACAGGGATCCGCTCACAGCCATATAATTCAGATCGTGGCTTCCCAAGTTGCTTGCTGTACCGGCTTGTCCGTACCCGGAAATGGAGCAATAAACAATGCCCGGGTTAACCTCCTTTGCACGTTCGTAATCGATTCCCAGCCTGCTGGTCACCCCCGGTCTGAAACTCTCGATAACAACATCCGCCTCTTCAATTAATAAAAGAGCCGCCGTCTGCCCTTCTTCTGTTTTTAAATCCAGGGTAATGCTTTTTTTATTACGGTTATTGGCTAAAAAAACGAGCCCGTCACCGTTTTTCTTTTCTCCTGTATTTCGGGCCGGGTCACCTTCCGGCGGCTCCACTTTAATTACTTCTGCTCCAAGATCCCCAAGCCGCAGCGTCGCATAAGGGCCGGGCAGATAAAATGAAAAATCAATCACACGAATCCCTTTAAGCATGGTTCACCTCATTTTTATACACATTTCAAAACCTGTTAACTTACAGATGCTGCATTTAATAAACATGGCTCACCCAGACGAAGCCTGCCACTACTTCTCTTTCTACTGCGGTGTATCTCTTCCCCGTTTCCATATGCAACAACTCTTACGTCAGAAAAAGTTACCCGTTGCTTTTTACGAGTTCGTTTTTCAGCATGAATTTCTGAATTTTCCCGCTTGCGTTTCTCGGTAGTTCGTCCACGAATAAGTACCTGCGAGGCCTTTTATAATCAGCTAACTTTGTACTCTCCTGACAAAACCGGTCAAGGTCTTGTTCTGATAAAGAGTCGTTCTTCCTCACAATCACAGCCATAACTGATTCTCCCCACTTTTCATCAGGCTCTCCCAAAACAGCTACATCAAGAATACCTGGATGCTCGTAGAGAACATCTTCAATCTCTCTTGGGTAAATATTTTCACCACCGCTGATAATCATGTCATCGACTCTGTCTGCAATCCACAGGTATCCCTCATCATCAAACGATGCTGCATCACCTGAATAATACCACCCTTTATAAATCGCATTTCTCGTTGCTTCTTCCCGGTTAAAATAACCCTGCATCATACACGGACCTTTAACGATTAGTTCTCCTGTTTCTCCAGGGTTCATAATATCGTCCGGCTCCGATGGCCGTCCTGCCTCACGGGGCCTTACAATCCGGATCTCGTGGTTCAGACATGCCTTCCCGGCTGATCCCGCTTTCCTGACCTGATCCTTCTCGTTTAAAAACGTCACAGCAGGCCCCATCTCAGTCATTCCATATGCCTGGACAAGTTCACACCCGAAATGTTCCTGTATGGCGTTAACGAGCGCAGGTGCCATAGGAGCAGCCCCGTACAACCCGAGACGGAGTGTTGTTAAATCGTAATCGTCCAATGACTCCTGGAGCATCATGTTCCACATTGTCGGAGCAGAAAAGAACAGGGATACTTTTTCCTCTTCAATAAGCTCCAACGTTCGTTTAGGTTCAAAATGGTGTGTGATGATATTTAAAGCTCCTACATGTACCCTCGGTAAAAATGCGCAATGAAGTTCAGCACAATGAAACATAGGCGCTGTAACTAAACCCCGGTCATCCTCTGTCAGCTTTGTAGATGCAATAAGGATTAGACTTTGCTCGACCATCTCACGGTGACTGTGCATGACACCTTTTGGCCGCCCTGTCGTACCGCTCGTGTACATAATGGCATACAGATCTTCCTCTTGTACGTTACTATCAGGACGGTCACTTCCGGCTTCATGTACTTTCTCATGAAAATTCTCAGCGTATTCAGGAGTGTCGGAATCTACGTACCAGTATGAAATTTCAGGTATATCTTTTCGAACCTCATTTATCTGCGAGGCCAGCGCCTTTTCAAAAAGGACAATCTTCGGAGACGCATCTTCTACTATGAACAGAAGTTCATCTGCAGCAAGGCGGAAATTAATTGGATTAAAAACAGCTCCTATCTTCGCACATGCAAAATAGGCAGTTGCCAGCTCTTCCGTATTAAAAAGAAAAGTAGAAACACGGTCGCCTTTCTTTACACCTGCATCAAGAAAGGCATTTGCCGTTTTATTTACTCTGTCATTCCATTCTGCATACGTGAATCTGAGGTTCTTTTGCACATAAACAATCGCTTCTTTATCCGGAAACTTGGTTACCGTCTGCTCAAATAACGTTCCAATTGTTGTAGACATTTAAGTACCTCCAATAAGGATTTTAAGCAATGGTAAGGACTATTCCATCCGCTCGATGATCGTCGCATTCGCCATCCCGTAACCTTCACACATCGTCTGCAGCCCGTATCTTCCGCCGCTTCGCTCAAGCTCATGAATCATGGAGGTCATGAGGCGGGCTCCGCTCGCCCCCAGCGGATGCCCTAAAGCGATGGCTCCTCCGTTCGGGTTCATCTTCTTCGGATCAGCTCCCGTTTCTTTTAACCAGGCTAACGGCACAGGTGCAAAAGCTTCGTTAACTTCAAAAACGTCAATGTCATCAAGGGTAAGGCCTGATTTTTCAAGCACCTTCTCTGTAGCAGGAATCGGCCCTGTGAGCATCAGTGTCGGATCAGACCCTACAACGACACGGGTGTGAATACGAAACCTTGGTTTTAACCCCAGTTCTTCAGCTTTTTCCCGGCTCATAATAAGAATGGCACCGGCTCCGTCACTGATCTGACTTGAGTTCCCGGGATGAATGGTCCCTCCCTCGATAAAGGAAGGATTCAGCCCTGCCAGCTTTTCTGCTGTTGTTCCTTCCCGTGGGCCTGTGTCGTGCATGACCTCTTCAACCGTTCCGTCCGGGAGAGTAACGGAAACAGGGACAATCTCTTTATCAAAGAAACCCTTTTTTTGCGCAGTCAGGGCTCTCCTGTGGCTTTCTGCTGCATACTCGTCCATCTCTTCCCGGCTAAATCCCCACTTCTGAACAATCTTTTCAGCAGAAATTCCCTGGTGAACGATTTCGTATTTTCCGGTCAGCTGTTCACTTGGTTTAGCTCCCTGGAAGTTTGACCCCATCGGCACCCTGTCCATGTTCTCCACACCTGCAGCAATGACCACATCCATATCCCCGCTCAAAACCGCCTGGCTGGCGAAGTGGACAGCCTGCTGGCTTGATCCGCACTGGCGGTCAATGGTCGTTCCGGGCACGTGCTGAGGGAAGCCTGCGATAAGAGCAGCAACCCTTCCAATATCCCCGGCTTGCTCGCCGGACTGGGTTACACAACCCATAATCACATCCTCTACAATTCCGGGGTCAATTCCGGCTCTCTTTACGACTTCCTTAAGAGCAATCGCAGCAAGATCATCGGGACGGACATGCTGGAGGGTTCCCTTCCGTCTTCCAACCGGCGTTCTGACTGCTTCAACGATGACTGCTTCTCTGTTCATAGCGTATAACCACCCTTCTCTCGTATACTTACAAGCCCATATTTTTCGCAATAATCGTTTTCATAATTTCATTTGTCCCGGCATATATCGCCGATACAGGAATGTCTCTGTAACGTCTGGCAATCTTGTATTCTTCCATATACCCGTATCCGCCATGGAGCTGCATACACGAAGAGGCTGTGTCTTTCGCCATTTCCGTCAGCTTCCACTTGGCCATTGAAACTTCGGTCACGACGTCTTCACCGGCCATATGTCTGGCAATAAGCTGATCGAGGAACGTGCGGCCCATTTCAATTTCTGTCGCCATTTCCACAAGCTTGAACTGGGTGTTCTGAAACTTGCTGACCGGCTGTCCGAATGCTTTTCGGGATTTCACATAGTCGATGGTCGTCTGAAGCATATCCTCAGCTGCCACCTGGGCACCAATTGCAACCAGGAGGCGTTCCTGCTGAAGCTTGTCCATCATATAAAGAAATCCTTTTCCTTCTTCACCGAGCAGGTTTTCCTTTGGCACCCGGCAGTCTTCAAAAATCAGCTCTGCGGTATCCTGGCTGTGCAGGCCGACCTTATCAAGTTTCCGGCCGCGGGAGAAGCCTTCTATTCCCCTTTCCACAACAATCAGACTCACACCTTTGTGCTTTGGTTCTGCTTTTGGGTCAGTCTTGCACGCAACCACAACCAGATCGGAATGGATTCCATTTGTAATAAACGTCTTCTGCCCGTTCAGAACATAATGATCTCCGTCTTTAATGGCCGTGGTCCTGATGTTGGCAAGATCCGATCCTGTCCCCGGTTCAGTCATAGCCAGTGCTGTAATCGTTTCCCCGGTCACACACTTAGGCAGCCAGCGTTCTTTTTGCTCCTTCGTGGCAAAAGCCGTAAGATAAGGAACCACCACATCGTTATGAAGACCAATGCCGATCATGCTTGTTCCGACCTTCTCCAGCTCTTCGTTAATCACAACAGAAAAGCCCCAGTCCACGCCTGAACCACCGTATGCTTCCTCTACATCGGGACACAGGAATCCCTGCTCCCCCATCTTTGTCCAGAATTCCCGGGTAATCATCCGGTCTTTTTCCCATTGATCAAAGTGCGGATAGGCTTCCTTGTCCAAAAATTTCCGTAATGCCTGCCTGAACATCTGATGATCGTCTGTCAGGTATGGATGTTTCATAAATAAACCTCCTCTTTTTACTTTGGCTGCATTCGAATTGCGCCGTCGAGACGGATCACTTCCCCATTCAACATCGGGTTTTCTATAATTGCTCCTGCCAATTTTGCGTACTCTTCCGGCTGTCCGAGGCGCGACGGAAACGGGGTCATTTTTCCAAGAGCATCCCTCGCTTCATCAGGTAAAGATGCAAACATAGGTGTATCAAACAACCCTGGCGCAATGGTCATTACCCGAATACCGGAAGAAGCCAGCTCTCGTGCAATCGGCAGTGTCATTCCAACAACCCCGCCTTTTGATGCACTGTAGGCAGCCTGCCCAATTTGACCGTCGAATGCAGCGACAGAAGCCGTGTTGATGATGACTCCTCTTTCACCATTTTCTTGCAATGTATTCGCTTTCATTTTGTCAGCCGCCAAACGAATGACATTAAACGTCCCTAAAAGATTTACTTCAATTGTCTTCGAAAAACTCTCCAGACTATGGATCCCTTTTCTTCCGTTCACTTTCTCTGCCACACCAATTCCCGCACAATTTACAACTGTATTTATTTCACCGAATACATTACTACCTTTGTCCAATGCTTTGGCAATTCCTTCTTCGTCTGTTACGTCTCCCTTTACAAAAAGTGCATGTTCGCCTAATTCACCGGCTAACTTTTCACCATTTTCACTGGACCGGTCAAAAATGACAGCCTTTCCTCCATGGACAATCGTATATCTGACAACCGCCTCACCGAGGCCGGAAGCTCCACCTGTTACAAATGCTGTTGTCTCCTTTAGATTCACTTTCTGTAACCTCCTTTGTTCTCTCTTCTAGGCTAAATCGTTTAAATCGGGGGCTAACTTGTTTAAAACCCGCTCTAACCTGTTTAAACTTCATCCTAACCTGTTTAAACTTCGTCCTAACCTGTCTATACCTGCTCCTCCACTTATCTTTACAAAACAAATGCACTTTCTTCCAGGAAGAAAGTGCATTAATTTGTATTCCTAACTTTTCATTTTCGGATCAAGAGCATCTCTCAGCCCATCCCCGATCATGTTAAACCCGAGAACCACAAGCATAATGGAGAATCCGGGGAATAACACCGTCCACGGAGCACTTTGAATGTACTGCCGTGAATCCGAGAGCATTCTCCCCCACTCCGGTGTCGGCGGCTGAGCACCCAATCCGAGAAAGCCAAGAGCCGCAGCTTCAAGAATTGCCGTACCAAATCCCAGCGTAGCTTGTACAATAATCGGTGCCGTACTGTTCGGCAGCACGTGGTGGAAAAGGATCCGGGTACTTTTCATCCCCTGCGCTTTCGCTGCAAGAATATATTCTTCCTGTCTGATGGAAATTACCTTCGACCGGACGAGACGTCCAAAAATCGGAATGTTAATGATCGCTATGGCGATCAGGGCATTCTGTAATGACGGACCAAGCATGGATACGATAGCAATTGCTAACAGGATACTTGGAAATGCAAGCATGATATCAAATATTCTCGAGATAATCATGTCAACCCATTTACCATAAAACCCTGCAATAATACCGAGTAATGAACCAAAGATCATGGCTCCTGTTACAGCAAAAAATCCAACAAGAAGTGAAATCCTTGCACCGAAAACGATCCTGGCGAATATATCACGGCCCGAGTAGTCTGTACCAAACCAGTGTGCTGCAGACGGCCCCTGAAGTCTGTCTGCTGCATTCATACCGCTTATGGAATGACTCGTTAACAAAGGTGCAAAAATAGCCATAAAAATGAAGAAAAACACAATACACAGGCCTACGATTGCCAGCTTGTTCTTTCTAAGCTGCCAATAGGCTTCTCTCCATGGCGATATGGATTCAACTCTGGACAGCTGGGGTTTTTCCGGTCCCTGCATCGGCTTTTTCGTTGATTGTTTAGCTGTTTCCATAGTGTATTCCCTCCCCCGTCTAGTATTTGATTCTCGGATCTATATAACTGTAGAGGAGATCAACGACCAGATTGATGACAACGAACATGGTAGCTATTACAAGAATTCCAGACTGAATAACCGGATAATCACGATTGCCGATAGCTTCATACACATACCTGCCGATTCCAGGCCAGCTGAAGATGGTTTCAGTAAGAATTGCTCCTCCTAAAAGAGTCCCCGTTTGAAGACCAACAACCGTTAATACAGGAATGACGGCGTTTTTAAATGCGTGACGGTAAATAACGGTGAATGTCCGGGATCCTTTTGCCTGAATCGTACGGATATAATCATGACGTAAAACCTCAAGCATACTCGAGCGTGTCATCCTGGCAATTATCGCCATCGGAATCGTTCCCAGAGCGATTCCGGGGAGGATTAAATGTTTAAACGATGTCCACCACTGATCGAGTCGTCCATTAATAATAGAGTCAATCAGATAAAAGTGAGTGGTTGTCTCTATCGGATCTCTTGGATTCGCACGGCCAAAAGCAGGCAGCCAGCCCAGTTCCTGAGCAAAGATCCACTGCTGCATTAGTCCGAGCCAGAAGATCGGCATCGATACCCCGATAAGAGCGATGATCATCGCCGTGTAATCAAATAATGAGTTTTGTTTCCAGGCACTGATGATTCCTGCGTTTACTCCCACCACAACGGCAAAAATCATTGCAAAGATCGTCAGTTCAACCGTAGCTGCAAGGTAAGGTCTGATTTCAGACGAGATCTCACCTCTTGTACGAAGAGATGTACCCAGATCCCCTTGTACAAGCCCGGCCATATAATTACCGTACTGTACAAAGTAAGGTTCATTAAGGCCAAGCTGTTCTTCAAGGGTTGCAATTGCCTGGGGAGTTGCCTGTTCTCCCAGAATGGTTTGTGCCGGGTTACCCGGAATGAGGTGGATGATCGAAAACGTAATTAATGACATTCCGATCAATACCGGAATGAGCATGAGTAACCTTCTTATTGTATATGAGAGCATCGCATTCACCTGGCTTCCATTTGAACGTTATGTAAGTCTTGTTTTAAAAAAGGATAGAGAGAGAGGATCAAGAACGTCCCCTCTCAGACTCCTTTTCACTATGAAATTAGTTAGTAAGCTCAACCTCTAATAACGCTTCACTTGTAGACGGGTGAGGTACATACCCTTGAACTCTGTCACTTCCTGCCAGTACAGGAGTTGTGTGCACAAGTGGAATTAATGGCGCATCATCATGGACGACTTCCTGTGCTCTTTCATAAAGCTCAGCACGCTCATCTTCATCCACGCTTACTTTCGCCTGGTTAAAGAGATCATCCGCTTCGTCGCTTCGGTAGAAAGTACGGTTACCACCTGGAATCGCACTAGAGTGAAGCAGGTTTCCGAAGAAGTAATCCGGATCACCGTTTGTACCGGACCAGCCAAGCATGAACACGTCCTGCTCACCTTGTTCTGTTCTTTCAAGATACGTTGCCCACTCCATGGAAACAATGTTCGCAGTTACACCAATAGCAGCGAAGTTTTCCTGAAGAACCTCGGCAGCACGCTGCGGATCCGGCATATACGGACGTGCAACAGGCATTGTCCAAAGGTCAAATTCCATACCGTCGGCATGACCTGCTTCTTCAAGCAGTTCCATGGCACGGTCAGGATCGTATTCGTATTCTTCGATAGCATCGTTGTATCCCAGGTATCCAGGAGGAATAATGTTTTTCGCAGGTTCTGCAAGTCCCGCATAAAGAACAGAGATTAGCGTTTCTTTATCAACAGCATGGTTAAACGCCTGACGTACAAGAACATCATCAAACGGCTCTTTGTCCATGTTAAAGCCCAGGTAACCAATGTTGTTTGTTGTACGTTCAAACACAGTTAATCCATCTTCACTTTCAATTACTTCAACATCATCAGGATCTAGACCGTCCATCATGTCGATCTCGCCTGTTCTAAGAGCTGTAAGTCTTGCAGAGTTATCAGGAATTACAGTAAAGATAACACTGTCAAGCTTAGGAAGACCTTCCTGCCAGTAGTCTTCATTTTTCTCAAGAACAATCTGATCGTCACGAGTCCAGCTTACAAATTTAAACGGACCTGTTCCGACAGGGTTTTCATTAATCGCACTTCCATACTCCTCAAAAGCTGCAGGAGAGGTGATGGAGAAATAGCTCATGCCCATGTTCTGAATGAAAGATCCAAGCTGCTCATTAAGAACAAATTCAACTGTGTAGTCATCTACAACGTTAATTTCTGAGATTACGTGACCGTCATCTCCTGCGAAACCGCCAAACTGAGTTCCATATACACTGTATGTGTATCCTTCGTCAGCAAAGTGGTACTCATGATCAGGGTCAGCCCATCTTTCAAAGTTCAACTTAACAGCATCAGCGTTAAAGTCCGTTCCATCATGGAACGTTACGCCTTCTTCTAAGTAAAATGTGAACGTCAGACCGTCATCGGAAACGTCCCAGTCGTGTGCAAGCCCCGGGCCGATTTCAAACGAGTCATCGTCGAACTTCAATAAACTTTCATAGATTTGCTCGGTTACACGGGAGGATTCCCCGTCAGTTACACTTGCATAGTCAAGACTTACAGAGTCACCGCCGCGGGCGAAGATTAATGTCTGGTCTTCAGCCAGGTCCGAAGATTCTGCACCATCGTCTCCTGCATCCCCATCATCAGCGTCATCATCTGTTGTTTCTCCGCTGTCTTCCCCTGCTTCTCCACCATCAACGTCTTCGTCTCCACCACATGCAGCCATTACAGCTACAAGAGCAATTGAGAGAAGCAACAACCAAAGACTTTTCTTCCCCATCTTGTTTCCCCCTTCATTTTTTAAGCTTAAATTATAAAACTTGCAGCCTGTCAGTTCTTTACGGTTTCATCGTAGAGATGGCAGGCCACAAAATGGTTAACAGAATGTTCTTTAAATTCCGGGCGTACTTGTTTACACACATCCATTGCTTCCGGACATCGTGTATGAAAAGCGCATCCTGAGGGCGGGTTTGACGGACTTGGCACGTCCCCCTGTAAAATGATGCGTTCCTTTTTCACATCCGGATCCGGGTTCGGTACAGCTGAGAGAAGTGACTTCGTATATGGATGAAGCGGATTGTCATACAAATCTTCATTATCCGACAGTTCTACCATACGTCCGAGATACATCACCCCGATACGGTCACTGATATGTTTAACAACACTGAGATCATGGGCAATAAACAAATAGGTCAGCCCAAACTCCTCCTGCAAGTCTTCCATGAGGTTTAGTATCTGAGATTGAATAGATACATCCAGGGCCGAAACCGGCTCATCACAGACAATGAGTTTTGGATTTACAATCAATGCCCGGGCAATACCGATCCGCTGACGCTGTCCCCCGCTGAACTGGTGAGGGTATCTCGATGCATGCTCTCCCGGGAGGCCGACAACTTCAAGAATCTCCCGGACTTTTTTTCTCCGTTCCTCTTTATCTCCGATACCGTGAACGATCAATGGTTCACCGAGAATCTTTTCTACTTTATGACGCGGATTGAGTGACGCATAAGGATCCTGGAATATGATCTGCATATCCCTGCGCATCTTCCGCATTGCGTCCTCACTAAGCCCGGTAATGTCTTTTCCCTCAAAGAGGACTTGTCCGTCCGTTGGCTCTGTCAGTCTGAGGAGTGCTTTTCCCGTTGTGGATTTTCCACAGCCGGACTCTCCTACAATTCCGAGGACTTCTTTTTCATATACGGTAAAGGAAACGTCATCAACGGCCTTTACTTCACCGACCTTTTTTGAAAAAACGCCGCCGGTGACGTCGAAATATTTCTTTAAACCTTTGACTTCAAGTAATGGTTTAGACATGAGTCGCTTCCACCTCTTTCTTTTCATAGAGGAAACAGCGGCACGTGTGTGTCTCACTCATTTCAAGGAGTTCAGGGTCTTCTTTAAAGCATCTGTCAAAGGCATGCTCACACCTCGGGGCAAAGCGGCAGCCCGCAGTAATGCTTCCCGGTTTTGGAACATTACCCGGAATCGAGTACAGGCGCTCGTTACGCTTGTCGATCTTCGGAAGCGATTTAATCAACCCCTGGGTGTAAGGGTGCTTCGGCTCCTTTAAAATCGTTCTTACAGTCCCTTTTTCCACGACTTTTCCTGCGTACATAACAACGACTCTGTCACACATTTCCGCTACTACGCCGAGGTCATGAGTAATGAGCATGATTGCTGTTCCTTTTTCCTTGTTGAGCTTTTTCATCAATTCCAGGATCTGGGCCTGAATGGTAACATCAAGAGCTGTTGTGGGCTCATCAGCAATAAGCACTTCAGGATCACATGCCATGGCAATCGCAATCATCACACGCTGACGCATCCCGCCTGACAGCTGGTGTGGATATTCATCCACAATTTCTTCTGCCCTCGGGATTCCTACAAGTTTCAGCATATCTATTGCGATGGATCTGCCTTCTTTTTTTGAAACAGCACGGTGGTTCCTGACCCCTTCAATAATTTGAAATCCAATCGTATACAAGGGATCGAGAGAGGTCATAGGCTCCTGAAAAATCATGGCAATTTGATTTCCCCTGATCTGTCTCATACGCTTTTTGCTTACTTTCACAAGGTTTTCGGTTACTTCCTTGTTGTTTTTTTTCTGCCTGAAAAGGATTTCGCCTCCAACGATTTTTCCTGGAGGCTTAGGAATGAGGCCCATTACAGAAAGTGAGGTAACACTTTTACCGCATCCTGATTCTCCTACAACCCCAAGGACCTCTCCTTCATCAATAGAAAAGCTGACACGGTCAACAGCAGGTATTTCTCCACGATCTGTAAGAAAGTGCGTTTGAAGCTCGTTAATTTCAAGAACTGGTTTTTTCATGGAAATCCTCCGGTTTCTATGTATGAGGAAAGAATGGAATATACGAAATATCAATATCATTATGTAAAATACTTATTTTTTCTTATTAATGGAAGAATACTATATGTGTAAATATAAATCAATTGAATTTTTATAATTTTAAAATAATTCTGCATTAAAAATGACCTATTTTATCTTCTGTTACATTGTGAACTTTTCGTGATTTAACAGCAAAAATCAGGGCACATCACGGACTATCAGGAGATATTTTTACCTTTGATGTCGAAGAGTAAGGATAAATAACTATTTTATAGTAAATAAGATATTTAAATAGTAATTCCAATTTTTAAAAAGGCCGGTGTAGCCCAATGATGTATATTCTTTTAATTGCAGGATTTATTCTCCTGATAAAAGGAGCCGACTATTTTATAAACGGCTCTTCAAATATCGCCAAGCTTCTCAGAGTTTCCCCTCTTGTCATCGGACTGACGATCGTTGCCTTTGGGACCGGTGCTCCGGAAGCAACGGTCAGTATTATTGCAGCTCTTGAAGGAACCGCTGATGTAACAATCGGTAACGTTGTGGGAAGTAACATTATGAACATGTCTATCGTGATTGGAATAACGGCTATGATATCTCAATTGAGTGTCAAAAGTTCCACGATTAAAAAGGAAATTCCTTTTACTTTTCTTGCGAGTGTCGCGTTTCTTGTCCTGATCAGCGACCGTTTTTTACAGGGAACAAGCGAGAACATTATTACACGAAGTGACGGCATCATTTTGCTTTTATTTTTTTCCATCTTTATGTACTACGTTATTGAAGCAGCAAGAAATTCCCGTGACCCTGTCGTTGAAGATCTGGAAGGACAGTCGGGGACCTGGGGGAAAAACATCCTTATTACCGTGGCCGGTCTTGCCGCCATCGTTCTGGGGGGTTATCTCGTTGTTGAAAGCAGTACAGACATTGCTATCTCATTCGGGATGAGTGAAACACTTGCTGGTCTCACGATTGTTGCGATCGGCTCCTCACTTCCTGAACTGATTACTTCTATTACAGCAGCCTTGAAAAAACAAAGTGAAATAGCCATCGGTAATATAGTCGGAAGCTCGATTTTTAACATTCTTTTCGTTTTAGGGGCAGCCTCCCTTATCACCCCTCTCCCCGTGGATCCTAAAATCTTTCTCGATGCCATGGTCATGATTGCATTAACCGTTCTGCTGTTCCGATTCTCAAGAACCTATTCCATTGTGGGCCGCTATGAAGGCTTGACGTTAACCGTTGCCTACGTGGTGTATCTGATTTATATCATTATCAGAAATTGAAGAAGATTTTCTTCTCCCCAGCTTCCCCAATGCAGCAGGGGATGTAAGCGCAACCATCATCTTTTTTCGATTCCCCTGCTGAAAAAATAAGGAGAAACAGGGTTGTAAAAGAGCTGATTCCCCTCTATAATGTCCTCTATACAAAGACATGTGTCCTTGCACAGAGGACACGACAATTAGGAGGGCAAAGATCATGAACAACTCAATCAATATCGGACTGCTTGGATTAGGTACTGTAGGAAGCGGTGTCGTCCACATTATTGATCAGCATCAGGACAAATTAAAGCACCAGGTGGGTTGTTCTGTGACGATTAGTAAAATCCTCGTAAACGACCTTCATAAAGAAAGAGACGTACATTTAAACGGCTCGCGTCTCACAACAGACGCTGACGACATCTTAAACGACCCTGAAGTAGATGTCATTCTCGAGGTTATGGGCGGTATTGAAGAATCACGTAAATACATCCTTCAGGCTCTTGAAAATAAAAAACATGTTGTAACGGCAAATAAAGACCTCGTGGCCGTTTACGGAAGCGAACTGCTTCAGGCCGCTGCAAAAAATAAATGTGACCTGTTCTATGAAGCCAGTGTTGCGGGCGGGATTCCTATTATCCGTAGTTTAGTAGACGGACTGGCATCAGATAAAATCACAAAAATGATGGGCATTCTTAACGGGACAACAAACTATATTTTAACGAAGATGACGAAAGAAGGAAGAGACTATAATGAAGTGCTGAAAGAGGCTCAGGATCTCGGCTATGCCGAAAGCGATCCGACAGCTGATGTTGAGGGAATTGATGCAGCGAGAAAAACAGCCATCCTGGGCACACTTGGCTTTTCCATGCCAATTGAGCTGGAGGATGTCAATGTTGCAGGGATTTCCAATGTGACTACAGAAGATCTCGATTACAGTCATGAACTTGGACTTACAATGAAACTGATTGGTATTGCGGAACGCACGGGTAATAAAGTGGAAGTGAGTGTTCAGCCGACATTGTTCCCTCATTCCCACCCCCTCGCATCCGTGAACGATGAATTCAACGCTGTCTATGTGTATGGGGAAGCCGTGGGTGAAACGATGTTTTATGGACCGGGAGCAGGAAAGCTTCCAACTGCCACAGCTGTAGTTTCCGACCTAGTTGAAGTAATGAAAAACATGCGGCTCGGCGTGAATGGTAATAAAGTTTCCGAACCTCAATTCGAAAAACAGCTGAAGAGTGATGACGAAATCTTCTCCAAATACTTCCTGCGTATTCATGCAAAAGATCAGGCAGGTACTTTCTCTGAACTCACTTCCGTATTTTCAGAGAATGATGTCAGTCTCGAAAAAATTCTGCAGCGCCCTGTCGAAGGTCAGGAAGTTGCGGAAATCATTGTGACAACACATAAAGTGTCTAAGCAAAACTATGATTCGGTATTAAAAGCGCTGGCTGAACTTGATGTGGTCGATCACGTGAAGAGCAGCTACAGGGTTGAAGGAGGAAAGTAATATGTACTGGAAAGGTCTGCTTCACCACTATCGCGATTTGCTTCCTGTCAGTGAAAAAACGCCATCACTTTCCTTAAACGAGGGGAACACTCCCCTTGTTCCCCTCCCCCACCTGTCAAAGCTGTGGGGAGTGGAGCTCTATGCCAAGTACGAAGGAGCAAACCCAACAGGTTCATTTAAGGATCGCGGAATGGTCATGGCAGTGGCTAAAGCAAAGGAAGAAGGCTATGAAGCCGTAATCTGTGCTTCTACCGGTAATACGTCCGCTGCTGCTGCGGCATATGCTGCCCGGGCGAAAATGCGGTGTATCATTCTGATCCCTGATGGAAAAGTAGCCATGGGGAAACTCGCACAGGCTGTCATGTATGGCGCTGAGATTTATACTATAGAGGGAAATTTCGATCAAGCCCTTAAAATGGTCCAGAGCATCAGCAAGAAAGCACCGATTTCTCTCGTTAACTCAGTAAACCCCCATCGCATCGAGGGACAGAAAACAGCGGCTTTCGAAGTCTGCGACCAGCTAGGCTCAGCTCCAGACGTTCTGGCCATTCCTGTCGGTAATGCCGGTAATATCACAGCCTACTGGAAAGGCTTTAAAGAGTATCACCAGGCTCATCAGTCAGGCCTTCCCCGCATGCACGGCTTCGAAGCAGAAGGCGCTGCTGCCATTGTCCGGGGCCGGGCCATCGAAAACCCGGAAACGGTTGCCACTGCCATCCGCATCGGAAACCCGGCAAGCTGGGAACACGCAGTGAATGCCTCTCAGGAGTCCTCAGGAACAATCGATGAAGTAACAGACACCGAGATATTGTCAGCCTATAAAGAACTGGCACGGGAAGAAGGCGTCTTTTGCGAGCCTGCATCTGCCGCATCCCTTGCAGGAGTGAAAAAGCAGGTTCAATCAGGAAAGATTGAAAAAGGAGCCAAGGTTGTTGCCGTCTTGACAGGGAACGGATTAAAAGACCCAAATTGTGCAATCGAAAGCTCATCCTTTAAAGCAGAAGTCCTTCCTAATAATGAAGAAGCCATCTTTGATTTGATCAAGGAGCGTGTGAAGCAATGAACCGGGACCAGGTGATCACGATAACCGTTCCCGGCAGTACAGCCAACCTTGGTCCCGGCTTCGACAGCGTAGGAATGGCTGTGAATCGTTATCTGACCCTGACAGCTTCGCCTGGAGAACACTGGTCCTTTCTTTCCAGTTCTTCCTCCTTGAAGGGACTGCCCGAGGGAGAGGATAACCTGATCTATCAAGTGGCTTCCCAGGTAGCAGAAGGGGTTAACCGCAAACTGCCTCCCTGCCAGGTTGAGCTTACTAGTGACATCCCTATGGCCCGCGGTCTGGGCAGCAGTGCTGCGGCCATTGTGGCAGGAATTGAACTTGCAGATGAACTCCTTGCCCTGAACCTGCCGACACGCGATAAAGTGAGGATAGCAAGCTGTTACGAGGGACACCCCGATAACGTGGCTGCTTCTATATACGGAGGGCTTGTAATCGGAACTCACAATGACAAACAAACGGATGTGCTGTCCGGTATTTACCCGGATGTGGAAATCGTCGCTGTCATACCGGAATATGAGGTTAAGACATCTTCTTCAAGAAGCCGGCTTCCGGACAACCTTCCCTTTGGGGATGCGGTGAAAGCGAGCAGTGTAAGTAACGTGCTTGTGGCTGCTCTAATGCAGAACCGCTGGGACGTTGCCGGTAAAATGATGCAGCAGGACCTTTTCCATCAGCCATACCGTTCTGCTCTTGTTCCGGAACTTGAAAAGGTTGTTACACTTACCGCGTCAATGAATGTTTACGGCGTAGCGCTGAGCGGGGCCGGGCCGATCGTTATGGTATATGTACCGAAGGGGTCCGGAGGCTTTGTAAGGCGAAAACTCGCATCCTCATTCAGAGACTGTGACGTCCAGCACCTTAAACCGGACCGTGAAGGAGCTCAGGTAAAAAAGAGTTCCATCAAAGCGATTATGTAATAAGAAAGCTGTCCCAAAATGGTGTTTTTGGGACAGCTTTTTTGTCTTCTTTTTTTGTTCATTAGGACATTCATTCAAGGGGTCCAAGAGGGGTTTCCCATATTATGTAATGAAATCTGGGAATATTACCATAAACTCTTCTCCTTGGCATGTGCTTTTTTCTTTTGGAAGAAAGAATTGCATTTTCGATAGAATAAATTGCTTTTTTGACAGAATAAAATTCATTATTGATAGAATAAAGCTTGTTTTTGATAGTATATCTGCTTCTTGGCGCAATAAATCCGGATTTATTGTGTCAACATTATAGACAGAGCTCCAAAAAATCGAAAATTACACTTCTGCTGCAGCCCTACTCTGCAAAAATATGTTTTCCGATTGTTACAACCGGGGATCTGGTGAAGATCCATGAAGAGGTTGCGATATCCGGATTATAATAATATGTAGAACCTTTTGAAGGGTCCCAGCCTGTGTAGGCATCTCTAACGGCACGGTAAGCATCCCGCTCAGGAGTAAGGTTGTACTGCCCGTCTAAAACGGCTGTAAATGCGTTACGCTGGAATACGACACCTTTTACGTCAGACGGAAACTCATTGTCTCCCACGCGATTTAGTACAACAGCTGCAACTGCCACCTTCCCTTCGTATGACTCACCACGGGCTTCTCCGTGAACCACCTTTGCCAAAACTTCCACATTACTTATTTTCTTCATGGTTCCGGGACCTGCAATACCATCCTGGAGTAAGCCAAAGTCCCCCTGAAAGGCTCTTACCGCTTCGGTTGTCTGAGGTCCGTAGTATCCTGTCTGGTTTGAAGAAAAATAACCTAACTGGGTTAACACATGCTGTACGTCTTTTACTTCATCTCCGGCGCTTCCGTTATGTAAAAGTCCGGAGGCACGTTTTTCGTCTGGTAAAACAAATACAGTTGCCAGTGCGATGATAAATACTGCAATGATTTTTTTCAATGTTCATGCTCCTCTTCTAAATGATGTTTTATATAACTACGAAGAAGAGTTTCCCTTTTTGAGCGGTGCGAAACAAGTTTGTGGTAAATTCCTTCTAAGTTCACCGGATTTTTCCTGTTTAAACTACTTGGTTTAAGACCATGGAGCTACTTGTTTCTCCTCGCGAATAGGGACATCTTTGGGATCATAAAAAAACGACGCAACTCCTCGTTAAGACGAGAAACCGCGTCGTTGTTCACAATGTTAGATGAAGCTGTCAAAAAATATGGTGGAGCATAGCGGGCTCGAACCGCTGACCTCTTCGCTGCCAGCGAAGCGCTCTCCCAGCTGAGCTAATGCCCCATACCGTTTGATCTTACAATAATGAATTATAGACGATACCGAAAGTCGAATCAAGCGTTTTTTTAATAAATCGTAAATTTTTTGTTAGAAAATGACGAATAAGATGTACCAGACGATTCCCGCTATAACCCCTGCCGCGGCTCCGGCAAGTACGTTTTCCTTGATAATCTTCTTATGTTTAATGGCGTCGAATATCACCCATCCGATAAACATTGTAATTGCAAAAACAATTGCCTGTATCATACGTTCTCCCCCCAACCACTACTATCTTACCAAAAGTATGAATGTTTTTCACTTCAAACTGTCAATAATGGAAAGAGGTATGAAGAGGAGGTGGTTCAATGTTCAGGTTTACCAGTGGTCTGATTTCTTCTGCATCTAATCAATTAATGAATATCATTCGGTTATTAACGGCCTTATTTTTAATCATTCTTATTTTTGGAACAACCATTCACTATCTTGAACCCGGCGTTTACCCGGATATGTTTGACGGTTTTTGGTGGGCTATCGTGACCATTTCTACTGTCGGTTACGGGGATTTTGTACCTGAATCCGTTCTTGGCAGAATCACCGGTGTTCTCTTAATCCTGACGGGAGTAGGTATATTTTCTTTTTACCTGACAAACGTGGCTACTTCAGCTATAACAACGAAAGACAACATTGAACGTGGGAAACATAAATTCCATCGAAAAGGACACATCATCATCGTAGGCTGGAATGAACGCACACGGCTCTTACTTAAAGAAATTAAGAAACAAAACGAAAAGGCTCAAGTGGTCCTTGTTGATGAAACGCTCGAGAAAAAACCTTCAGACCTTACCTGGGTACATTTTGTAAGAGGACCTGCAAGCCATGATCAGGTTTTATATAAGGCCAATATACATGAGGCTCATACTGCGATTATCACAGCAGATTCCCACACCGATGAACACTCTGCTGACTCTAAAACCATTCTTTCAATCCTTACAATTAAAGGTGTAAACCCGAAGCTTTATACGATTGCAGAAATCATAACAGAATCTCAAATTATTAATGCCCGGCGAGCCGGTGCCGATGAACTCGTCCAAAGCTCTGTGCTCCTAAGTTCTCTCATGCATAACGGCCCAGAGTGTCACGGCGTAAGTAAATTAATGCTTACTTTGCTTCAGACCGATACGAAAAATAAAATGGAATTAAGAAAACTGCCTGAAGAATGCATCGGGCTTGAGTACGGTGAACTGATTGAAGATTGGAATTTTGACGGGGAACACCTGCTGGGGATCTGGAGAGACGATTCAGCTGAGCTGCTCCCTCCTGACAGTTACGAGCTCAAAGAGGGAGACCACCTCGTTGTACTGGTAAAGAAAAAGAAATAAGACGGCAGCTCATAAGGTCGTTTTTATCCTTACGAGCTGTCATCTTTGCTAGTTCCTTGGGCTGATTTGCATGTCGTGAAGAATGACCTGCTCCAGTTCTTTGATGTATTCTTTTCCCGTTTTAATCCATTCTTCTGGAAACTCTGCATCCGGATCCTGCGGCTCAGAAAACTGATTCGTAAGAGGGTTAGGGTCCTGGACATTGTCGTCAAGACCGCGCTGGTATTTGTGAGCGAGTAAAAACGGTCGTCCAAGCTGAACTTCCACCCCTTTTCGGTCAAGCTCACCGTCTGTTGCAAAAAACGGAAGCCTTACACATAAGTAGCTTGATTCGTCGTTCATAACATAGTCAAAATAGCCGTGGTCATACTCCCATCCCCCGCCAATGACGTAGCCGAGGGGCTTTAATTTTTGTTCAAGCTCAATCAATTCGTATTCTTGGTTTTCTAAGGGAGATTGCACCTCAATCACATCCCCACCTCCAGAACATCGTTTTTGTTAGTATGTTCCGGGGATGGGGTTTTTATTTCAGTTGAGCTGGGTGTTGCTGAACTTGACGAATGGTGTCTAATTCTCTTTATATGGTGCGAAGTTCTTTATAAATAATTTAAAGTTCTCCATAAAACCCTGTTAACTCTGGATAAAAGGTAAGAAGTTATTTATAAACCGTCCAAAGTTCTCCATAAACCTCTCCAGGGAGTTTTCTCAATTAAAAATCCGCCGGCATATGGACGCACCGGCGGAAGAATCTCATCAAAACTTATTTCAATCGTTTTTCAAGCTCTGCTTTTTCTTCTTCAAACCCTGGTTTACCGAGTAAAGCGAACATGTTTTTCTTGTACGCTTCTACACCAGGCTGGTCGAATGGGTTTACGCCTAACATGTAGCCGCTCAACGCACATGCTTTTTCAAAGAAGTATACAAGATAGCCGAAGTGATACTCGTTCAACTCAGGAATGTTTAACACAAGGTTAGGAACGTTTCCGTCCGTGTGAGCAAGCATGGTTCCTTCGTATGCCTTTTTGTTAACAAAGTCCATTGTCTGGCCTGCAAGGTAGTTCAGGTTATCAAGATCGTCTTTAGACTCTGTAAGCTTCATCTCTTCCCGGACGTTTTCAACGTTCAGCACTGTTTCGAACAGGTCACGGCGACCGTCCTGAACATACTGTCCAAGAGAGTGAAGGTCAGTGGAAAAGTCAGCTGCAGCCGGGAAGATTCCCTTGCCGTCTTTTCCTTCACTTTCTCCGTAAAGCTGTTTCCACCACTCGCTTACAAAGTGAAGAGATGGCTCGTAGTTGACCATGAGTTCAACAGTTTTGCCTTTGTTGTAAAGGGCGTTACGAACGGCCGCGTACTGATACGCTTCGTTTTCAGCAAGGTTTTTGCTGCTGTAGGCTTCGCGGGCATCTGCCGCCCCCTTCATCATCGCTTCAATGTCAAGACCGCTTGCTGCAATCGGGAGAAGGCCTACCGCTGTTAGAATGGAGAAACGGCCGCCTACGTCATCAGGGATGACAAAGGACTCGTATCCTTCTTCGTTCGCAAGCTGCTTAAGAGCACCTTTTTCTTTATCCGTAGTAGCGTAGATACGCTTGCGTGCTTCTTCAACCCCATACTTTTTCTCAACATATTCGCGGAAAATACGGAATGCGATTGCGGGCTCCGTTGTTGTTCCTGATTTTGAAATAACGTTGATTGATACGTCTTTTCCTTCAAGTACATCAAGAAGGTCACGAACATATGTGGAACTGATGTTGTTTCCTACGAAAAACACCTGCGGAGTGTTGCGCTGTTCTTTTGCCAGTACGTTGTAGAAAGAGTGGTTAAGAGCTTCGATCGCCGCTCTCGCACCAAGGTATGAACCTCCGATACCCACTACAAGCAGAACGTCCGTATCGGCTTTGATTTTCTCCGCAGCTTTCTGGATGCGGGTGAATTCTTCTTCGTCGTAGTTTACAGGCAGGTCCATCCAGCCAAGAAAGTCATTACCTGCACCTGTGCCGTTATGTAGTGCTTCGTGAGCGGATTCTACTGCTCCGGCCAGGTGATCAACTTCATGCTGGGATAAAAAATCTGATGCTTTTTTGTAATCAAAAGAAAGGGTTTTTGCCATTTCTTATACCTCCATTAAATGAGTATAAAATCACTTATCTTACTCTTCCACGTATCACTTTATTAAAACACGGACAAATAATCAAGCTGATTCACTTTTGTAAGCGCAACCAATAAGAAAAAACGAGACACTCGTCAGGGTGCCCCGTTTTCCTTCCTATAATGCTGCTCTTAAGATCGCAATAACATCTTCTTTTTCCAGCGAATTAAAGTTGCCGAACGGTCCGTTCGCCATTGCTTTATCAGCCATGACTTCAACCTTGCTGTCATCAATGTCGTAATCAGCCAGTCGGCTGGGTGCTCCAAGTTCTGACCAGAACCTTTCCAGACGCTGAATGCCCTCTTCAGCTACTTCAAAATTCGATTTACCTTCTGGGTCGACTCCCCAAACATTCACAGCAAGCTGAACAAGCTTTCGCTCACCTAGGTCAAGGTGGTGTCTGAGCCACTGCGGGAAGAGAATGGCCAGTCCTCCTGCGTGTGGGATGTCATACACAGCGGATACGGCATGCTCAATGTTATGGGATGCCCAGTCACCGCGGGTGCCCATTTGCAGTGAGCCGTTTAAGGCAATTGTACCTGAATAGAGAATCGTTTCACGGAGCTTCACATCATCCAGGTTTTGCACAAGATCCGGACCTGCTTCGATGACAGTATTTAACACAGCTTCACACATCTTTTCCTGAAGAGGAGTGTTTGTCTGCTGGTGAAAATATTGTTCCAGGACGTGACTCATCATATCCACTATACCGTAAATGGTGTGATCTTTCGGCACAGAAAGAGTGTTGGCAGGGTCCAGAATGGAGAATTGAGGGAACGTATGCGGGCTCCCCCAGCCGTACTTCTCCTGTGTTTCCCAGTTAGTAATGACAGATCCTGCATTCATTTCTGATCCCGTTGCAGCAAGCGTAAGAATCGTACCAAATGGCAAAGCCGATTCGGGCACTGCTTTTTTCGTCACGAGATCCCATGCATCACCACCATACTTCGCGCCGGCTGCAATCGCCTTGGTGCAATCAATAACACTTCCCCCTCCGACTGCAAGGAGTACATCGATGTTGTTCTCACGGCAAAGTTCCACACCTTTATGAACCGTGGAGAGTCGAGGATTCGGATCAACCCCTGACTGTTCAGTTACGTTAAATCCCCCTTCGTTTAAAATGCCGGTAACTTCATCATAAATCCCGTTACGTTTAATACTTCCTCCACCGTATACGAGAAGAACATTTTGTCCAAATGGTTTAAGCTGTTCTGCCAGCTGTTCTTTAACTTGACCTTCCCCAAAAATGAGGCGGGTAGGATTCTGATAAATAAAGTTGTCCATTATTGCCACTCCTTTATTGAGCTCAATTTCAATCCCCTTTATTATCTATCACAAAAAGAAGTCATGTAAAGAAATGTGCAATAACAGGTAATTTTATACAGATGTATAGTTCACGTCTCTTTTAATCATTATAAGGAAAGGAGCATTAGCTTCTTGAGTTAAGAATGAACCCCGATAAGGAGGTGAGGAGCGAATGAGCGGTATTCAACGCACAGCTCTTGTTTTGGCGATTATTGGAGCAGTAAACTGGGGACTAATCGGATTCTTCCGGTTTGACCTTGTAGCGGCCATTTTTGGCGGACAAGCTGCTGGTTTTTCACGTTTTATCTATGCACTTGTTGGTTTGGCTGGGCTTTACTGTATCTCCATTCTATTCAAACCAGACGAAGAGTTGGAACGCAGCCCGGAACCTCAGCGGTAATCCAGACCATTCGGTCCCAGACCTTGAGGGATCAAATAAGGAAGTAAAGTACAAAAAAAGGAGGCAACTCTCGGGAGCTGCCTCTTTTTGTCTTTGGAAAGCTGGATTCTGGGAAATCCTTTGCTTTATTTTTTTGCGCGCTTGTTAAGATCTGCTTGAATCTCATTAGACTGTTTTAACCAGCCCTTAAGTTTTTCTTCAAGCGTGTTGAAGCCTTGTGGCTTTTCGTTTGTGTGGCGTTTCGCTCCGCCACCGCCGCCCTGGCCTTGGCGCTTTGGACGCTCTGTGCGTGCCGGACGCTCAGGTTTTGGCTGAGTTTCGCGGATAGAAAGAGAGATCTTGCCGGACTCTTCGTCTACGCTTAGAATTTTAACTTTTACTTCGTCACCAACAGAAAGGTGCTCGTTAATATCTTTAACGAAACCGTGAGCGATGTGTGAGATGTGAACAAGACCTTGTTTTTGATCGTCTAATGCTACGAACGCACCAAAAGGCTTAATCCCAGTAACTTTTCCTTCGACAATGCTGCCTACTTCATATTTACCTGACATGAGAACAACTCCTATAGCTATTTATTAACTGGTTAATTATATCACAGCTTTTCTTTTGTGACAAAAAGGTAAATTTTCCATTGTTCCTAAATTCATACATCACGCTGGAACTAACCTTGTCTTTTATAACATAATCTTACTGATCGGTCAATTGTGGCCGGATCTTAAAAACTCCGTTGTTTCCTTAATAGTGCCTTCTAACGAGGATTAACAGATGAAGCCGGCATACCCTGCGCATTCCACGGGGGCTGGGGGACTTCCTTCTCTTACTTGTCCACATTTACATAATTTGAGATGCGAGTGTTTAACAATGAATGCCAGAGGAAAACTTCCGTTGACATTAGTGATGCAACGCTTTATAGTAGAAAAATATTGCAGAAAAAACGACACTTTTCTGATAAATACATTGCGTTAGAGGAGGTACTGACTATGTCCCAAAAGCAAGATCAGTGGACATCCAAACTTGGATTTATTTTAGCTGCAGCTGGTTCGGCTATCGGACTCGGTGCAATTTGGAAGCTGCCCTATGTGGCAGGTACCAGTGGCGGTGGTGCATTCTTTCTTATCTTCTTATTATTTACGATCTTCTTAGGACTGCCACTATTGCTTACGGAGTTTACGATTGGGCGGAAAACCCAGCACGAAGCAGTTACAGCATACCGGATGCTTGCTCCAGGTACATTCTGGCACTGGATTGGAAAGCTTGGTGTAGCTACATCATTTTTCCTTCTCTCTTTCTACAGTGTAGTAGGGGGTTGGATTGTTGTTTACTTTGCCCGCTCGATTACTGAAGGAATAGGCGGAAGGGGTGCTGAGGAGTTCGAGCAGTTATTCGGGCAGACCATCAGCAGCCCTGTCCTTGCTATATCCGCTCACTTAATTTTCATGCTCATGACCATCCTTGTCGTTCAAGGCGGTGTGCAAAAAGGGATCGAGCGTGTAAGTAAGCTGATGATGCCGGCTTTGTTTATTCTGTTCATTATTATTGTTATTCGCTCTGTGACGTTGCCCGGGGCAATGGAAGGTGTGGAGTTTTTCCTCCTCCCTGACTTTTCATCTGTTACAGGACAAACCGTACTTTATGCCCTCGGACAGGCATTCTTCAGTTTAAGCCTGGGTGTTTCCATCATGGTGACGTACAGTTCGTACCTGAAGTCAAATGAAAGCCTGCCGCGCTCAGCGGTTTCCATTGTCGGACTGACGATCTTTATTTCTATTCTCGCAGGGCTGGCTATTTTCCCGGCCGTCTTCTCATTCGGGCTCGAGCCTGCAGAAGGACCGCCGCTTATTTTCATCGTACTGCCGACTGTTTTCAGTGAAATCCCACTAGGCGGTGTGTTCTTTGTGGCCTTTATGGCACTCTTGTTGTTCGCAACATTAACATCAGCATTCTCATTGCTTGAAATGGTTGTTGCATCTGTGACGAAAAACGATCCTGCCAAGCGTAAGAAAGCAGCATGGGCCTGCGGACTTCTTATTTTCGTAATGGGGATTCCATCAGCCTTGTCCTACGGGATAATGGACGATGTTCTCATTTTTGGAATGACGTTCTTTGATGCACTCGATTATCTTGTGAGTAATATCATGCTGCCGTTAGGTGCTCTGCTTATTGCTATTTTTGCACCGCTTAAGATTAAGAAAGATGACCTGTATGAAGAAATGCAGAAAGGATCTGCATTCAAGCGAAGTTTATTTAACCTCTGGTACGTCCTGGTTAAATTTGTCGTTCCAATTGCAATCGTACTTGCATTCCTCAATACAATCATTCGCGGCGGCGTTTAAGAGAACTGTTTTGGGGTTTTGGGGTCTGTCCCCCGAACAATTGTGTAAATGAGCAGTTTGGGATTGACATGTTAAGAAATTTTGATTCTAATGTATAGACTTCAGTAGGCTGGGTACAATGTTTGGTGTATACAATCTTGTATTCCCCCTTTAACGAGGCAGAAGAAGCGGCATTTCAACCGCGCTTCTGCCTCGTTTTTTTGTGTGTAATTATACGAAAAAAGCCAGTGAGGAGATTTTCCTCTGCTGGCTTTTTTGCAATTATTTTATTTCCTTTAAGAAAGAATCGATCCGGTCCACTGCCTCCTCAAGCTGGGAAAGCGATGTAGCGTAGGAACAGCGGATGTGTCCTTCTCCGCCTTCCCCGAATACGTTACCTGGGACGACCGCTATCCGCTCGGCAAACAGCAGTTTTTCAGCAAAAGATTCTGAGGACAGCCCTGTTGATTTAATAGAAGGAAATGCGTAGAACGCCCCTCCCGGTGTATGACAGTCGAGACCGATGTCCTTTAACGAGCTCACAAAGAAGTTTCGCCGCTGTCTGTAGCTCTCAACCATTTCGAGCATTTCATCTTTCCCGTTTCTCAGCGCCTCAAGTGCCCCGTACTGTGCCATTGTTGACGCACACATCATGGCATACTGGTGAATTTTCAGCATGCCTGCTGCAATTGGAGCCGGCGCACAGACGTACCCAAGACGCCAGCCGGTCATGGCAAAGGCTTTTGAAAACCCGCTGATTAATACGGTTCGCTCCCTCATTCCTTTAAGGGCAGGAACACTGACATGCCGACCGTCGTATGTCATCTCTGCATAAATCTCGTCAGAGTAAACAATCAGATCGTGCTTCTCAATAACAGTGGCCACCTGTTCGAGCTCTTCTTTGGTCATCACCGTTCCTGTAGGGTTGTTAGGAAAGCATAACAGGATACCACGTGTGCGGTCCGTTACCCGCTCTGCAATCTGGTCTGCCGTAACCTTGAAGCCATTTTCAATCGACGTGGGTACAGAAACCGGCACGCCTCCGATTAACGAAACGAGAGGCGCATACGATACGAAGCTCGGTTCCACTACGAGCACCTCATCACCGGGGTTTACTGTGGAGCGCATAGCAAGATCAATGGCTTCACTTGCCCCGGCTGTAACTATGACTTCATTTTCAGGATCATAAGGAGTATGAAATTCCCGGTTTAAGTAACGGCTGATTTCCTCTCGCAGCTCCAGTATCCCGGCATTGGCCGTGTAGGAAGTCATACCCCGCTCTAATGAGGCTATGCTTGCTTCACGAATATTCCACGGAGTAGCATAATCAGGCTCCCCGACCCCTAGAGAAATAATGTTGTCCATAGAAGAGGCCAGATCGAAAAACTTCCGGATTCCCGACGGTTGTATACGTTCAACGGCTTCGGACAAATAGTGATTGGTCATGGAGACACCACGATGCGGTGATCTTCGTCTCCATCTTCAAAAACAACACCGTCATGCTTGTATTTTTTCAGCTGGAAGTGTGTGGTGGTTGAAAGAACAGATTCCAGTGTAGACAGCTTTTCAGATACAAACTGACCCACTTCGGACATCGTTCTCCCTTCAATGACGACACTTAAGTCATACGTGCCTGACATGAGATAAAGAGCTTTTACCTCCTTAAAACGGTAGATACGCTCAGCTACTTCATCAAAGCCTACACCTCTTTTCGGCTGTACTTTTACATCAATCATCGCTGTAATCCCTTCAGGGCTGTCCACCTTTGTCCAGTCAACAATCCCGGAGTAACCAAGGATCACCTTGCGTTTTTCAAGGGCCCTCATCATATCCTCAATTTCCTCTTCAGAAACATCAAGCATTTTAGCAATTGTTTTTACCGGCATACGCCCGTCTTTTTCAAGCAGACGAAGCAGTTCCATTTCCTTATCCAATTGACTGACTCCTTTCGACGACTATGTTTTATCAAACCCATTTATGGGAAAAGTAAGTACCGTTCTTCTCCATTGCTCCAACCCTTTTGCATATCGTCTATTTTAACAGAAAGAGAGGCGTCGTTACTATGGCAACTCCAAACAATAATCCTCATGTAACAGAATATCAGCATGTCGCCCTGTTACTGGTTGATGTGATCAATGACTTTGAATTTGCAGACGGGGAAAAGCTGATCCGCTATGCAAAACCTATGGCCGAGAAGATTGCCCGTCTGAAAAAACAGGCAAAAGAACTCAACATACCCGTACTGTATATAAATGATAATTACGGGCGCTGGCAGTCTGATTTTCAGGCCCTTGTGGACCATTGCATTCAGGAAGACGTACGGGGTCATGAAATTACGAAGCTTCTTGAGCCTGAAGATGACGATTATTTCGTTTTAAAGCCCCAGTTTTCAGCTTTTTTCAACACTCCACTGGATCTTCTCCTTGAATACCTGAACGTCAAATCCCTCATCATTACAGGGGTAGCAGGAAACATGTGCGTGCATTTCACAGCGAATGACGCCTACATGCGGGGCTATAAGCTCTATCTCCCTTCAGACTGTACCGCATCCAATCATGAAGAGGATAACCGTGAAGCCCTCGACCTAATGGAGCATGTGCTCCAAGCCGATACCACCCCATCAGATAAAATCGATCTTGAAGCAATTAAGTATTATTGGAGAGATAAGAAAAAGGATGTTCGATAATTCGAACATCCTCTTCTTTGAGCTTTTATCGGTCCATTTCAACCTTTTACCGGTCTAATTAAAGGTTTTATCCGTCTAATCCGGCCGGATATCGGTCATTCGACAAATTTCACTATAAACACCCAGCCTAACCAGGTCCGATTACTATCCTCACGCCAGCCTGAAGACAATACCGTGCCCGCCTTTCGGGTATTCCCACTTAATATTGTCAGCAGGACAACCGATCCTGCAGCTGCCGCATTCGTGGCATCCCTCATAGCCCACGTGCATCCGGTCCCCTTCCCACTTATAGACATCTGCCGGGCAAAAAATCGTACAATCTTTATCCGGGCACGATGTAAGACACACATTTTCGTCCTTTACCTCAAGATGTGACTTTGTGTCACAGCGGAAACGGACAAGGTACTGTTTCTCTTCAATCGTTTTAGCCATTATTTCATCACCTTCCATGCTCGGTATAAATCCTTGGCAACGGCGATTTTTCCTTTCCCTTCGGTAATACTTTTAATGATCCTGCTCTGCTTTTCTTTTTTCGGACTTCCGTCCACGGTAAAAAAGGAATTGGCTGCCTTATTCATCATTGGAATGTAGTCGGTAAAATACTGTGGATGTTCTTCAAAGGTATGGGTGACATCTTTATATTTTTTCAGATCTTTTCCAATGAAACTGTTGTACAGCTCTTTTCGATAAGAATCCAGTGTGCGCTCTGTAAAGTCATCCAGTTCTTTTGCCCTAACGATGGCTTCAGCGGCCATCTTCCCTGAGCTCATTGCCATGTTTGAGCCTTCCCTGTGAATGGCGTTTACAAACTGGGCTGCGTCACCGACAATCATGACACCGTTGCCTACCAGACGGGGAACCGATTTGTAGCCTCCTTCAGGAATGAGGTGGGCAAGATATTCCGATGTCTCTCCCCCTTCAATATAGGGACGGATCATCGGATGTTCCTTTACATACTCGAGGAGGTGATACGGCTTGAGTTTTTTCTTGATCATGCCGGATAACGTCGTCCCAACGCCAATGTTCAGACTGTCTTTATTCGTGTAAAGAAACGCTGTTCCCAGCAGTCCCTGAGTGGAATCCCCGAAAATCTCCACACTCACACCCTGATCGTCAGCTACATTGAATCGTTCATTAATTGTTTTCTTCGGCAAATTCAATACTTCCATTACAGTAAGTGCGACTTCATCCGGCTTCCATTCTTTATGAAAACCGAGGCTTTTTCCTAGCAGAGAGTTCACTCCGTCAGCCAAAACAACGACGTCTGCATACACATCTCCGTCGGGCCGGTCAGTCCTGACACCGACAACCCGATTGTCTTCCACAATACATTCAGTGACGACAGTTTCATTGATAAGAAGAGCTCCCTGCTCCACCGCTTTACCGGCAAACCAGCGGTCAAATTTAGCCCGGAGAACCGTGAAGTTATTAAACGGTTCTTTTCCCCATTCAAGTCCTTTATAGCTCGTCGTCACCATGGATTCTTTATCCAAAAACCAGAACCGCTGCTCGACGACCGGGCGCTCCAGCGGGGCTTCTTTCCAAAATTCAGGAATAATCTCTTCCATCTGCTTCCGGTAGAGAATCCCGCCCATCACGTTCTTTGATCCCGGGTATTCTCCCCTTTCAATAAGGAGCACATTAAGACCGGCTTTTGCCGCTGTGTACGCACAGCTCGTTCCGGCAGGACCTGCTCCTACAACAATCACATCGAATTTATCAGCCACGAGAAGTCACCCCTTCCTCGGTTTCACTATGAGACAGTGCTTCCTTAAAGGCGGTTGTAAGCATGGGAACAACGGTGAAGGCATCCGCCACGATGCCGTAGTGGGCTGCCTGGAAAATGGGAGCTTCCCTGTCGTTGTTTATGGCTATGATCAGTTCCGAGTTTTGCATCCCCACAAGGTGCTGGATAGCCCCGGATATGCCTATGGCGATATATACTTTCGGAGTAACCGTCACCCCCGTCTGCCCAACCTGGTGATCATGACCGCAAATACCTGCTTCAACTACATCGCGGCTGGCTCCTAGTGAGGCATTTAACGTTTCAGCCAGTTCCCGGACCATGGCAAATCCTTTTTCATCCTTTATGCCTTTCCCGGCAGCCACTATAACGCTCGCCTCTTCCAGGTTCACTGCTTTTTTTGCATCCTTCACAATTTTGAGCACCTTAGTCTGGAGATCTTCTTCTTTCACATTGATTGTTTCTTCAATGACTTCTCCGGTCCTTCCAGCCTGAAGCGGGAGGCGTTTGATTACTTTCGGTCTTACAGTAGCCATCTGGGGCCTGTGCTTTTTACAGAGGATGGTCGCCATAATGTTCCCTCCAAATGCAGGGCGGCTTGCTTCGAACAGACGCTTTTCCACATCTACATCCATCAGCGTCGTATCTGCAGTAAGACCGCAGAGGACATCTGTAGCTACAGCACTGGCCAGATCTTTTCCGTTAGACGTTGCTCCGTAAAGAAAAATCTCCGGCTTATATTTTCGCACCAGGTCACCGACAGCCGTCATGTACGTTTCTGTACGGTAATAATGAAGCACGGGGTCATCGATCAGGTAGACTTTATCGGCACCTGCTTCAAACACGTCTTTTGTAAGTGACTTAACCTCTTCACCAAGGAGAACACCACACAAATCCACTTCAAGTTTATCCGCCAGGTCCCTTCCCGCAGCCAGGAGCTCAAGGCCGACATCAAGAAGCTGTCCTTTTTTTTGTTCAATGTACACCCATACTCCGCGGTAGTCATCAATATTAACTCTCATGCCTTCAATCGCCGCCTTTCCCTGCAAACAGTTCACGTTCTTTCAGCAGTACACCCAACACGTCTTTTACTTGCTGTCCGGCCTCGCCTTCAAAAAGCGTTGCACCTTTACTTTTTTCCGGAGGCCACATTTTCCCTACAATGGTCGGTGATCCTTTCAGGCCGAGCTGCTTAATGTCTACATCCTCTAAATCGTCCACTGTCCAGATCGATGGCTCATAGCGGGCAGCCCGGATCATGTTTGGAAGAGGAGAGTAGCTTACATCGTTGATTTCTTTTTCTACTGTTAAAAGACATGGAAGGGCTGATTCAATTAGCTCGTATCCTTCTTCTACTTTTCGATGGACCTGAATACGCTGTTCTTTTCGATTTACCTCCGCTACTTTGTTTACGCAGGTAAGTGGTGAAATCCCGAGCCTTCTGGCAATACCGGGCCCGGTTTGTCCCGTATCACCGTCAATAGCGTGCTTTCCGCATAAAATAAGGTCGACTCCTTCAAGCTTTTGGATTCTCTCTATGGCTTTGTATAGAGCGTAGCTCGTGGCAAGGGTATCTGCTCCGGCAAAACGCCTGTCAGAGATGAGGATTCCTTCATCTGCGCCGATTTCCACACATTTTCGTATGGCGTTTTTGGCCTGGGGAGGCCCCATGGAAAGAACGGTTACTTTTCCACCGTGTACTTCTCTCAGTCTCACTGCTTCTTCTACAGCGTGGGCATCATATGGATTTAAAATTGCCGGTGCACTGGAGCGGTCGAGAGTATTCGTTTTCGGGTTTACTTTAATGATCTTCGTATCCGGTACCTGCTTAATGCATACGAGGATGTGCAATGGTTTTTTCACCCTTTCTGACATGAAAATGAAAGCATATATGTGCCTGTTCATGGTTGAATATTTAACAAGGGCCCGGCCTTTGTGCATCGATTCACGTATAGGCAGAGGCAGCCACTTTGCTTTCATATATATATGTGACAAAAACAGACTTATTCGGGTGACAAACCCCCCTCCCCAAAAAACCGATTTACACAATTGTTCGGGGGACAGTCCCCCACCGGTTTAAAGTGAAAAAGTCCCCCTCTGCCGCAAGAGGACAAAGGGGGACTTGCTATACATTTGTATTACTTTTCATTCTTATAACGGCTCTGTTTTTTCTTTTTCAGCTGCTGGAGCTTGGATTGAATGGAACTTTGCATCGATGTTGTTTTTTCCTCATCGAGTACCACACTCGATACGGTGTCTTCGACGAAGGTGACAATGAACCAGTCCCCTTCCTTACTTTTAGGAGGCACTTTCTGTATTGGTAGGATTACTTCCTTTTCTTCTTCGCCAACAAGAAGCACTGCCCACTGACCATCTTCAATCCGGTCGAGCACAGCTTGTTTTTTTCCCATTCGATCACGTCCTTACGATGATATGACTTCCTTACGTTTTACACTGTACACACTCAGCGAGATCATACATGCAATGAGAACTGCGGTTACCGTGATGGGAAGCCAGAGCCCCTCACGTGGTTCTCCCGTGATCAACCATTCATAACTGTGTGAGGTAAGCATACCGGGAGACCATTCCATAACTTCAGGTAACACCCCGCTTATCAGGGAAAGTACGATCGCGATACCGAGGGTTAAAAAAGCCACAGCCGCGCTCGATTTAAAAAGACTGCTGAATAACAGTAACAGCGTAATAAGAAACAAAAGCCAGAGCAGAAAAATGAGTGCACCACTTATAACCGGACCAACAGGTACTGATTCTATAAGCAGAACGGTATAATAAATGCCAGCAGCCAGACCCAGCACGTAAGATACTGTTACAATTGTCGCAACACCGGCCCATTTTGCAGTAATAAAGTTAGCATAGGAAACAGGCTTCACGAGGACCATAACCCACGTCCCCTGCACACGCTCATTTACAATAGTTCCCATAAAGGCCAGAACGAGGATTAACGTACCAATCTGACTAAACTGACCGAGAGTTTCTGCAATCACCTGCCCCCCTCCGGGTAACGAAATATCAAAAACCGCTCCTTCAGGAAGCCCGCCAAACTGCTCCATGATCTCCGGCAGATAAAAAGCCGTGACAGGCTGCATCATGCCAAGGAGCATAAACACAAGGGGGACCCACAGCCACTTAAAGCTGCGCCACTGCTCTTTCAGCTCTTTTTTGTATAAAACCGTCCACTGCCTCATGATTTCGTCACCTGCATAAACAAATCCTCCAGACTTGTTTTTACAATTTCAAAACGGACAGGCTGCAGAAGATGAAACGCAGGGTCATTAAGGATTGCAACTCTTGCCTGATGTAAATCACTCACCGTTAATGTAACCGCCTTCTCTTTGATTTCTGCATTTCTTATCCACTCCGCCGTAAGAAGATTTTCGCTCCATTCGTTCAGGTTTTTCTCGGTTTCAATATGTACGGCCGGCTGCTGATATTTTTTCTGAAGCTCCACAAGACTTCCTTCAGCGATCACTTTCCCTTCTTTCATGATATAAATGTCATCACTTATCTCTTCAGCATCATGAAGGACATGCGTCGAAAACAAAATGGTCGTTTTTTTCTTCATTTCCCTCATAAGTTCAAGGACTTCCCTCCTGCCGTGGGGGTCAAGTGCCGACACAGGCTCGTCAAGAATAACCAGTTTCGGATCATGAATCAACGCCTGTGCTATACCGAGCCGCTGTTTCATCCCGCCGGAATAACCGGCAGTCTTTTTCTTCATATCTTTTTCAAGTCCCACAAGGGAAAGAAGCTCCTTCCCTTTACGAACCGCATCTTTTTTCGGCAAGCCCGACAGTTCCCCCAGATAGCTCACATACTCAATCCCGCTCATCCAACCGTAAAATGTCGGGTACTGAGGCAAGTATCCAATATGCCCCCGGTGATCTCCTCCGTCTTTCTCCAGAAACCTCACCTTCCCTGAGGTTGGCTTGCTTAAGCCTGCCAGCATGTTAAGAGTCGTCGTCTTCCCTGCCCCATTTGGGCCAAGCAAGGCTGTACAGGCTCCCTCCCGAATTATAATATCGAGTTCCTTTATTGCCTTCACCCCGCCGAAGGACTTCGTTAATTGCTCTGTACTAATCACACTCATTCGTTAGGTTTCCTTCCGAAAATAAAGTAGAGGACAGGACCGATCATATTAGCGAAAATAATAACAAGAACCCAAAGCCATTTGGGTCCGTTAACCTTATCCTTTTTTATACAATCGATTAATGCTGCAGTCATTAAAATAAGCTGAATGACAAGTATCGGTGTCACAAGTGTCCAGTTAATGGATTCCATAATAAATTGCCCCCTTCGTTCCATTTTGTCTACTCTACTTGTTTACGAAACATAATCCATGAAAGTTTCAAATACCTCACAGTAAATGTGTATGGATTTCCCTGCACATTGATACACTGACAATAAAGCCGGAGAAAAAGTGAGTTGGAACGACAATGAGCAAAAACGTAATCATATTTTTAATTATCCTGACAACAGGTTTTCTGATGCACTTTTTTTCAGAGTTCTCCTTGGTTAGAACAACAGATTCCTTCGACAATGCTACTCAGTCTGTCAGTGTTTCACTGCCTGAACTTTCTGGCCTGGAAGAGACCACGGTTTCCTTTGACCAGTTAGGGAAAGACCTCGGCGGTACACCTTATAACGGGAGGGGAAAGTCGCCTGAACAGGGATTTTCCACAGCCACACTGACCCAGTACATGTACGAACAGATTGAGGGAGTACTCCTGTCCCGCCATGCCCGGCTTCAGCAGGAACTCGGAAAAAAGGTGAAGAGATCCGTACTTAAGGAAGGAGATCTCTTGTTCTTTAAAGGGAACAAAAGCACACTCACAGGTATTTACCTTTCTAATCATGACTTTGTTACAGCTACAAAAGACGGCGTTGCCATTCGTAACCTTTCACAGGATGCTTACTGGAAAAAACGCTTTATTGAAGGCAGGCGTCTGACAGATAAAGAAAAAAAGATGCTTACACCTGCAACCCATTTAAAACACAGTCACCCTGCCATAACAGAAGCTATCTCTCTTTTACATCGACCCTACAGACTTACCGGGGATACTCTCGCTGCCTTTGACTGCTCATTTCTTGTTCAGCACGCTTTTGAAGTGATGAATATTCACCTGCCACGCATCACCTATCACCAGTTTGAAGTTGGAGAAACCATTCCTTTGGAAAAGGCAAAACCGGGTGATGTCATCTATTTTTCCGGAACCTGGCAGAAAGGAATTTCTCATACGGGAATCTATTTAGGCGAACGTTTTTTTATTCATGCCAGTGGTGAAGAAGGAGAAACAACGATCTCATATCTGGGTGATTCCTGGATGCGCCACTTTACAGGTGTAAAGAGGTTTGACACGCTTCAGGTTAACCGCAATCATCCGATTGTCGATAAGGCATACGGGCTCCTTAACGTCCCTTATCATCGAAAGGGCAGTTCCCCTGAGAAAGGATTTAACCGGAGCGGGTTTCTTCATTACCTTTATTACAGGTATGATCGAAATTTTCCCCGTTCCCTGAAAAAGCAGTGGCAGTATGGAGAAACTGTGAAACACGGTGATGAACAACCAGGTGATGTATTCTTTTTCCGCTCAGATAATAACAATCCCCTTCCTGCCATCTACATCGGCAATACGCAGCTGATTGTTGTAAGAGAAGATGACGGGGTTTCCATTGTCGATCCACGGTTCAGCCACTATTGGACCAAAGAAAGGCTGATGGGTATCAAACGTTACGAATTAGAAGAGGAATAAAGATGCAATACGCAACTTTAGTCCCGATTCCATGATTTAATGTAAGAAAAAACACTTCTTCCGAAACTTTCCTCCCCCCGGAACGTATGGAATAATAGTCCAGATACAATACAACTTTTTTGGGGGTAACGCGATATGAAGAAAGTATTATTGGCAAGCTGCCTATCCGGTGTAATCATCCTCACCGCAGCTTGTTCAGCTGAGAGTGATGACGGATTAACAGCCGAAGAAATCCTTCTCAAGTCAGAAGAAGCCATGGAAGAGCTCACCAGCTACTCTATGAGTATGAAAAGTACTCAGGAAATGAGTGCGGACGGAGATACTCAGGAAATGGATATGGAATCAGAGATTGATGTTCTTATGGAACCATTAACAATGTTCCAGACAACGACAATGGATATGATGGGCATTTCCATGAACTATGATACGTACTTCTCGGAAGAACACGGCTTTTTCATGGAAGACCCAAATGCAGGAGGCTGGTTTAAACTTCCCGACTCTTTTATGGAGGAAATGATGGCACTATCAGATGTTCAGATGAGTCCTGAAGAACAGCTGCAGCCATTTAAAGACAACATCGAAGAACTGACTGTGGAAACAGAGGAAGATCACTATATCGTGACATTGAAAGGGGACGGCCTTGATACGGACGCCCTGAAAGAACAGATTTCATCCATTACAGGCGACGGTATGAGTGAAATGTATGGTGATGCTCTGGACAGCATGGACGTTCACGAACTTGAGTATGAATTGTTTATTGACCGTGAAACGTTCTACAACACAGAAGCGAATATTTATATGGACACTACTGTTGATGACGGAATGTTTGAGCTTGATTTGAAGCAGAACATTCACATCCTGTTTACTAACTTTAACGGAATTGATGATCTGGAAGTACCTGGAGAGGTTATTGAAAATGCAGAGGAAGTCTCCGAAGAAGATTTGTTCGGCGGATTCTAAAGTGACAAACGTGAAACGGCTCTCTTAATGAGAGTCGTTTTTTCATACAGAGAAAGGGTACCTTTAGAGTAGTTGCACCAAAGGAGAATCGTTGTATGAACTCAATACTGAAAGATAAACGAAACCTGTTTTATTTCCTTCTGCTCTTTCTTATCATCATCCTTACAACCGTTGCTTTTTACGGTTTATTTAAACCGCTCCCTGAAGGTGTGAGTTTTGAAGGTGAAGAGCATACGATTGCTGATGCACAGTTTACTATGACCTCACCTACCAGAATGAAGACGGTGAATGGGTTTACGATCAATCTATTTACGATGAGATTATTGAAGTCATCGACAGAGCAGAAAGCCATTTGCTTCTGGATATGTTCCTGTTTAACGCCTACCATGACAGAGACCACGATATGCCCCGGGTAAGCGGGCGTATTACAGAAGCCCTGGTGGCAAAAAAAGAAGCCGATCCTTCCATTGAAGTCATTTTCATTACTGACGAGTTTAATACAGGCTACGGCTCTCACGACTCGATTCATCTTGAGCAACTTGAAAACGCACTATTGATATTCGCTGGTTTAATATTGATAAAGAACAGTACCATACAAAAATGGTGCTGCTCCAAAAGGAAAATGAATCAGTTATAATTGGAGGCTCTTCTAACTTTACCCGGAGAAACCTCGATGACTTTAACCTTGATGCCAGTATAAAAATTACAGCGTCCAATCAGACAGCTATTGCAGAGGATGTAAACCTGTATTTCGAAAAAATTTGGAACAACGAAGACGGTATGTATACACACCTTCTCGATGAATATGAAGATGACCTTTCTTTTTGGAAACCTCTTGTATTCCGGCTGCAGCAATGGTTTTATGTGACTACTTACTAAGTACAAAATAATCCCCCGCCGGTCAGGCAGGGGATTTCATATACCCATTTACATAATTAGAGGTTAATGACTGTAACTTTGTCACGGAGCATAGAATCAATGCTGCGGCCAATTCCCTGTACACCTTGTCCGGAGTTTTTTACCCCCAGGAATGGGAAGTGGTCGGGACCACGGGATGTTTTGCCATTCAACTGAACAGTACCTACTTCCAGTTTGTCCGCAATCTTAAATGCATCGTCCATGTTCTTTGTAAAGATACTTGCCTGAAGACCATAGTCGTTACGTCGTTCCAGGTCAATCGCTTGATATGTGCTGTCGATGCGAATGACAGGAAGGACAGGTCCGAATTGCTCTTCCCATGCTACACGCATGTTCTCAGTAACGTTATCAAGAAGTGTAGGGTGCAGGAGGTTATCCTGACGCTCACCAGTTGTAACCACCTTGGCACCTTTTTCCTTCGCATCTTCGATCAGGGCTTCTACATAGTCTGCTGACTTATCGTTGATCATTGGTACAACACCTGCACCTTCAGATGCTTTTCCTACCTTCAGTCCTTCAATCTTTTCTTTCAGCTTCCCAATAAGATCATCAGCGACACTGTCCATCACAAGAACACGCTTGATCGCTGTACAACGCTGGCCGGAGTAGCTGAATGCTCCGCCAACGATTTCACCGGCTGCTTTATCAAGGTCTGCATCCTCAAGTACAATCGCAGGGTCCTTGCCGCCAAGCTCCAGAACCACAGGAATCATGGAAGCTTCTTTTGCAATGTGTTTACCTGTCTTTGTACCCCCTGTGAAGCTGATCATATCCACATCAGGGTGCGTCACGATGAAATCACCGATAACAGAACCACGTCCTGTAACAACGTTTAATACGCCTTTTGGAAGACCTGCTTTTACAAGAGCTTCAATCATTTTAATACCACTGATTGCTCCCTGGGTAGCCGGTTTAAAGAGAACGGCGTTTCCTGTTACCAGAGCCGGTGCAATTTTTGCCGCAGCCAGGTTTACCGGATAGTTAAAAGGAGAAATAGCGAGTACGACACCATGCGGGACTTTTTGGACCATTGCTTTTTTGTTCTTACCGCCTCCGGGGAATCCGTCCCCTGTCATATATTCGCCTTTTACACGAAGGCCCTGTTCAGCTGTGTAGCGGATTAATTCAGCTGTTCTTGTTACTTCAGCTTTAGCTGAAGATAAGCCTTTTCCAACTTCACGCTGAATGATGTCACCAATTTCATCTTCCATTTTCTCAAGTTCATCAGCCCAGCGATGAAGCAGAGCAACACGCTCGTCAAGAGGAGTGTCAGCCCACTCAGCCTGAGCCGCTTTACTTGCTCTTGCGGCTTCATCTGTTTCTGCCTGAGTCATGGAAGGAACATGCCCTACCACACTTTTATCATCTGGAGATTGAATCTCAATTGTTTTGCCTGATTCACTTTCTCTCCACTCGTTATTTAGTAAAAATGAATAAGTTTTATTATCTTGTTGAATTGCCATGATTAAATCACTCCAATAGGTTCTAAGATTTAAATTTCTGTATATACAGGCGAGTCTCATTCATCAATGTTTCTCATTAAAACATGTGAAAACCCTTTCGTACAAGGCATTTGCTCAGATTAATAAATCTTTTTTCCTATAATAACAGTGAAAAATCTGCTCTATTCCTTTAGCTTGACCGGATCACAGCGCTTTCATAAATTCGTGAAATTTTTTTAAATTTATATTAAGTGGCTGCTAAAGCATGCTCCAGTTTCTTACTTAAATTCCTGTTGTATGAAATAATTGGGGGGTGAAGATTTCTGTTTAGGAGTTATAAGCTCGTTCGTCTATATTGCTGCTATTTGAATTATCTTTAAGACTTGGTAATTATAAATGAAGCCTGCGTACCTTCAGCTTTCCACCACGGTGCCGGCAATCCTGCGCTTGTGCTTCTTTCTTTGCCAGCAAAGCTTCGAATCTGCATGTCGAAGCAGTCGCAGTTGGAAAAGGAAGAATCTACTACAGCGAGGGCTTATAACTGTAAGGTCCTCGGATCATATTTCTGTTTTCGGATAAAAAAGGACATAAAAAAACAAGGCTGCCTGTAAGCACCTTGTTAAACTATGTATAAATGGTGAGCCATGAAGGACTCGAACCTTCGACCCTCTGATTAAAAGTCAGATGCTCTACCAACTGAGCTAATGGCTCCTATTTTAATATCCCTAAGCTGCGATATTCTGGTTAATTAAGATGGTGACCCGTACGGGATTCGAACCCGTGTTACCGCCGTGAAAGGGCGGTGTCTTAACCACTTGACCAACGGGCCATAAAAAATTTATGGCGGAGAAGGGAAGATTTGGACCCTCTCGCAGCTTACAAGACCTAAACCCTTAGCAGGGCAGCACCTTCAGTCACTTGGGTACTCCTCCAATGGTTCTACAAGCAGAATAGGCAAACTACTGTGGAACTAAAGCAGAATGGTGGGCCTGAGTGGACTCGAACCACCGACCTCACGCTTATCAGGCGTGCGCTCTAACCAGCTGAGCTACAGGCCCAAGTTATTGAAGGTATGTCGTTTTAAGCATAGCAATGGAGCGGGTGATGAGAATCGAACTCACATCATCAGCTTGGAAGGCTGAGGTTTTACCACTAAACTACACCCGCGTGTGTTATTCTTCAATATTAAATTAAAATGGCGCGCCCGAGAGGAGTCGAACCCCTAACCTTCTGATCCGTAGTCAGACGCTCTATCCAATTGAGCTACGGGCGCGTGGAGCGGAAGACGAGATTCGAACTCGCGACCCCCACCTTGGCAAGGTGGTGTTCTACCACTGAACTACTCCCGCAAATAAAAAATGGCAGGGCTAGCAGGATTCGAACCTGCGCATGACGGAATCAAAATCCGTTGCCTTACCGCTTGGCTATAGCCCTAAGTTGTAATTAAAATAATGGGGCGATCAATGGGATTCGAACCCATGCATGCCGGAACCACAATCCGGTGCGTTAACCAGCTTCGCCATGACCGCCACAGTAAATAAAATTGGCAGGGGTAGCAGGAATCGAACCCACATCAAAGGTTTTGGAGACCTTCGTTTTACCGTTAAACTATACCCCTAAACATGGTGGAGGGGGACGGATTCGAACCGCCGAACCCTGAGGGAGCGGATTTACAGTCCGCCGCGTTTAGCCACTTCGCTACCCCTCCATGTTTACTTGCCGATAAGCTGCGAATCTCTTCGTCAACGTAAATAAAATGGCGGTCCCGACCGGGATCGAACCGGCGATCTCCTGCGTGACAGGCAGGCATGTTAACCGCTACACCACGGGACCAGATTATGGCGGAGGAAGAGGGATTCGAACCCCCGCGGGCCGTGAAGCCCCTGTCGGTTTTCAAGACCGATCCCTTCAGCCGGACTTGGGTATTCCTCCGCAAAAGATTATTTGGTAGCGGCGGAGGGGATCGAACCCCCGACCTCACGGGTATGAACCGTACGCTCTAGCCAGCTGAGCTACACCGCCAAATAATTAAAGCATATAAAGTTAATGGTGGAGCCTAGCGGGATCGAACCGCTGACCTCCTGCGTGCAAAGCAGGCGCTCTCCCAGCTGAGCTAAGGCCCCTTTATTAGTACTTGCCCAGCGACGTCCTACTCTCACAGGGGGAGAGCCCCCAACTACCATCGGCGCTGAAGAGCTTAACTTCCGTGTTCGGCATGGGAACGGGTGTGACCTCTTCGCTATCGTCACTGGACAAATCATGAAATTGAGAAAGGCATGCTCTCTCAAAACTGGATAACAGCTTCGACTTCTTTATGAGTTTCATTAGAAGACTGAAACAACATCGTTTTCTGGATAAGCCCTCGATCGATTAGTATCTCTCAGCTCCGCATGTTGCCATGCTTCCACATGAGACCTATCAACCTCATCGTCTCTGAGGGATCTTACTTACTTAACGTAATGGGAAATCTCATCTTGAGGGGGGCTTCATGCTTAGATGCTTTCAGCACTTATCCC